>NZ_JAHUZC010000024.1:0-2068 GCF_019218685.1 Streptococcus vulneris
TTTCAATTCCCCTATATTATCTCACATGCTCTATTCAATTGTCAAGGAACAAGTAAACAAGAAACAACTAAATTTTTAACTATTTTTTTGTACTTTTTTATTGACAAAGTCTATAATAAAGTCTAAAATGAAATCATAACAAAAACACTAATAAAACTATAAATACCGTTCGCTAAAACATTTTTTATAATTTATTTCTTAGTTGTTTTTTTAGTTGTAACTTACTTACAAAAACTATTCTATACTTTTTTCTAGATTGTGTCAATACTTTTTTCTAGAATTTTAGAAATATTTTTTGTGATACCCTTAGAAAGGTTGATTTAACAATGTTTTCAACGCTAGAAAAAATTAAAGAATTAGCTAAAAAAAGGGGGATTCCTCTATCAAAACTAGAAGAAAGTCTAGGATATAGTACTAATTATTTCTATACTTTAAAAACGAAAACCCCAAACTCTGACCGCCTACAAGAAATCGCTGACTACTTCAACGTATCCACGGATTATTTGCTTGGTCGCACGGATAATCCGTCTATTGCAAAGGATGATACAATCGCAGGATACACGTCTGACGACCTCCGAAAGATGGCAGAGAATGCCAAGACCTTCGATGGCAAGCCGCTTACAGAAGAAGACATCGATGCCATCCAGAACATTATTGAGATTTATTTGAGAGGTAGATAGTATGACAAGCATTCCAATGAAAAAGAATCCGTTCAGAGAAAAGATGACAGCGATCAGGATTGTCAATCCTGAAACTTCTCAGTTTCTAGGAACGATCACTAATTTTGATATGTTTCCTGGTTCAACATCTTTGATTGCTTTTCTAGATTTTTTTAATCTAAGACCCGATACAGACTATATCTTATCTCTAACTGCCCACTTCCCTGACGGTACGTCCTACCCTGTTCATGCTACGAGAATAAATATTGCAAGGCAGGGCTTTGTTTTGCTGGAAGATGGCTTTGGGATGGCTACTGGAAATTTCAGCTTTAATTTTACGATACAGAACCCAAGTGATTTTTTCTTTTTCTTCGTCTTGATGGACGAAAACGGTCAGGAAGTAGATACAGCATATAGTTATCATCATTTTGGAAAGTGGGGATAATCAATGCCGGAGACACAAGATAATTTCAAACCTACCCCTTCCAATGTTTCTTCAATTCACGCTTCTAAATCTTCATTGAAAACTGTACCCATACAAAATCGTGGTATAATGGAGTCAGAAATGTTATCGGAGGAAAATATTATGTCACAAGATACTTACAGCAAATCTGAAATCGACTTAAAACTTGATAAAATTAATTCTGACACCCAGCATGGATTCGAGAAAATTGATTTAAAAATTGATCAACTCAGACAAGAAATGCGTAGCGGATTTGAAAAAATCGACTTAAAATTTGAACAAGTTGATTTAAAATTTGATAATTTCGAGAAACGTGTAGAGACTATGTTTCTAACTCAAGAGAATAAGAGATTAGAAGAACAAGCTAAAAGCAAAAAAGAGTTCATGTATTGGTTTATCGGATTGTTAGTTAGTACTTTACTGGGGATACTAGCAATCATCGTAACCATTTTAACAACAAAATAACACAAAAAGGATGATAGCCTATGACTATTGAAGAGCTAGTAGACTCGCACGGTGTCACTCTCGCTTACTTTGATAATGAACTCTGGCATAGACCAGGAGTTTACATCAAAGAAATCAATATTATTTTCATAAACAGTGAGCTGTCAGAGAACACAAAAAAACGGGTCATATACCACGAATTAGGACATCTGGAACATTCTACTGCACTATATAAAAATAATCGCACCAGATGCGAGAATGAAGCTAATAGGCACATGATTCATAAGTTGCTAGAAGAAGAACTCGCACTATCAGACGACCATCAATCATTCAACTATCTTCATTTCATGCAAAAACATGAGCTTAGAACAGTCGCAGACGAATTAATGGTCATTGACGAATATTATGAATTGATAGGATAGTTTATCAGAATAACTATAAAAACAAAAAAAAATCCCCACACTCAAATTTTGGTCGAGGAGAGTGTGAGGATTAGGTAGTA
>NZ_JAHUZC010000025.1:0-1882 GCF_019218685.1 Streptococcus vulneris
GTTAGTCGGGAACTTCCGAAGTTGAAAGGTGTCCACAATGTCGAAACACCGAAGTATAACAAAGAACAAATCCTGAAAAATATAGAAGAAAGTAGACTTGCGAGGGAGAGTTCGAAGTTTAAACAGTATGTTGCGAAGGAGAAATTCCAGAAAACCTTGATGAGTATGGAACCGATGGACCGTCAGAGATATCTTCAATGGCACAAATATGCGGAGGCAGGTATCGAACCATCTGATAGAGTCAAATTAAGAAATTGGTCATATCCACCTGAGCCAGAATTTTACCTTAAAAATAAAAATGTATATGATAATCCGGATTATTTTAATCAGCTAACAGGGAATACAATTTATCCAGGAAGTCCCGAGAGTTCCATGGGTAGAGTTGATGGAAGTATATATAAACATGGATTTTTGAATGGCGAATACAAAGAATCTGTTATATTGCCTGGAACTCGAATAAACAGAATTGGTTCTAATCCAACGGGAAGGTATTTCTCTCCTGAAGGAGCAACATTTGGTGAGAAAGCCTTACCTCCTTTTATGAAACTCCAACCGAATTCAGACTACATTGTTCTAAAAGAAATACCAACAAAAGAAGGATTAGTTGCCCCTTGGTTTGATGAACCTGGTATGGGAATTCAATATTATACATATTTAACAATTGATGAATTAGAAAAAGGGAATTTTCTACTTAAATTGAAATAGGAATAATTAAATGCTAATAAAATTAAAAAACAAAATTGAATCCGAAGTTTCAAAAATTGGAAACATAAAATTAGGTGAATTTGGAATTCATTTTTCTGAACAACCTCCCTACTTTCCGGAGGGAATTTCTATAATAGAGGATAGAAATGGAAGGTATAATCTAGTTTTTACTGAGAGAGGAAAAATAACATCCGAGATTTCTAAATTAGATGATAATGAGGTGACTTATCAAATTTTAAAGATAATCATTAAGAATGTTTCCTCGCAAAAGATTGATGAAAAAGATGTAGATTTAATTGACAAATTGATTAAAAATAATGAATTTGAGAAAGTTAGTCAAATAGTTGAGAAAGTACAAGAGAATAGATATCAATACGAAAAGGAATTATTTGAGAAAATCAGTCCGCTATACACTTTATGGTTCGAAAAAGAGCATTAATAATTAGTATAAATCTGTTGTTATTTCAGTTCAAAACACAAGAATTTCAAGCGAAAATGAAGAAGCTGTTTTTGATGGCTTTTGGAAACCAGGAGGACAAACCTTCCCAGGAAATATGTCAGAAGCAGTCATTGACGAAGTTCCGTGGGGAGAATTTACAATTAGAAAATTAGGAGGCGATTAAAATGAGTTTGACTAAAATAACATGGGAAGAATATGAGAAGTTTAAGGCGGTTCATACGCCAGACAATCTGTATATTCGGGAGCACAATGGAAGATACTATACGTTTTTTGAACTTGGTATTGCATCTGTGAGACGAGTATTTGAGATAAACGCTACAGATTTTGAAGTATATCTATCTGGGAAGCGCTCAGGAAATGATTTATTATTTAAAGCTCAGAATGATTGTTGGCCACCGAACGTGACACAAGAAGAAGCTGATAGAAATTTCTTGAGGCAATATCCTGAAGCTTTAAGAGGAAATCCTGAAGCGCAAGGTTTATTCACAAAGGCTGAACTGAAAGAAATATTACCCGAAGGAGCTGAAATTCTAGCGAGCAAAGATTAAAATAACTCTTTCTATCTATGTTAGAATTGAATAAAATAAGAGTTTACTAATATTTTATTGGTAAACTCTTGCTTTAAATAGAATTCTCTTCCAATCCAACAAAATGTTCACAATATCAAGTATCCCATCATGCACCGAAATATTCAGCCAGAATGGCAAGGCAAACAAA
>NZ_JAHUZC010000026.1:0-1470 GCF_019218685.1 Streptococcus vulneris
ATGGCTGTCACTCCGACAATGATAGTCAATGCGCTAACAGCCATGTCTTTCCAACCCTTATCTGATCGAGCCAAGGCTTCAAAACGGACCTTGTCTCGCTCCTGAGCTGCTTGTACACGCTCAACGCGACTCTCCATCTGCTGGGTCGCCTGTTTGTAGGCTATCGCAAAGCGTTGAACAGACTTGAGTTTGGCAAAATCTCCTGACTGATAAGTCCCTACAGTTCGTGTCTTACCTGCATGTTCTGTTATCAAGGCCTTGGTCGCAGCTAGAAGTTCCTTAAAGGCGACCAAATCTTGACTCGCATGGTTACTCTCGTACTGAGTGATGGAGGTATCCAAGTTCTTGAGCTGGTTCATGAGGAAGTTATAGTTCATGACTGTACTGGTATGACTGCTTCCTTCGTAGCTCACCAAGTCTGAAATCTTGTCCTTGGTCGTGTTCAAGACCTCAATCTCACTCTTCAAATCGTCCCGTGAGCTCTTTAAAGCACTATGAAGGTTTGTAAATACCTTACTTGGAAGCTTTGTATGAAGATCACCATCAATCTGGTAGTAACCATCCTTGTACAGCAGGAGGTTAGTTGAGTAGTCATTCATCAGGTTGACCAGAGTCTGAAGAAGAGTCCCATGCACCTCTACTAGGTAACGGCGCATACTCGAGATGGCCTGACCTTGGAGATTCTCACTTAATGTAAAAACAGGAACTTGCCTATAACTAAAAGTGAATAAACAAGTTCCTTACAAGCTATTTTAATGGCGATAAAGCATCAAAAAATTACTTTTCAATAGAATTTAAAAAGTTATCAATGGCTTGGCCTTCTAAACTTTTTACTTTAACTCCCTGATCTTTAAAGATTCCTAAAGGTGTTTCGATTATTTTTAAGACTTCAATGTCTTTTCGGCTAATCTCTTTTGCCCATTCTAACTTATTTATCTGCTTGAATCCCAACTCATCCTTTATTTGATTTTGGTTGACGCTTGGTTTTATTTCAAACCAATCTTTCTCAATATTCCTTCGAATCATCCCGCTACTAACATAAAAAGAATGTCCCTTATATTGAATTTCATAATGAATACTGTACAGATAGTCTAGCTCCTCCATCTTGACTTTTTTAGAAAAGAAATCATCAAATTCCTCTCCCCAAGAATCTATATAATTGCTAAACCCTCCATCTTTTGTGTCACTAGTTAGAACAATCCAATCATTATTACTAAGACCTTTTGATACATTATATTTTTTGCCCCGGTAAATTGCAATCATTATTCACTCCTATTTTATTAGTTTCCAACCTTTATTTTCTATATATTTATATTGTCTTATAGGATTTCCGCTTTTGCTTTCAAAAATTGTTATTAAATCTCCATCCATAAAATTTCGTTCTTCCATTAACTTATACTCCGGTAATATGATATTCTTAGAACCTGTAAAACCTCGACCTGTAAAAGGATAACTTGCATTATCAAGTTC
>NZ_JAHUZC010000027.1:0-1365 GCF_019218685.1 Streptococcus vulneris
GGATTCTAATGACAAAAATATAACCCTTGGAAATACTGGATTTTCAAGGGTTATTGTTATTTTGTGCGAATAAAGGGGGCAGGAAAGGGGCAAAATTAAAAAATACTATCTAACGTTTCTACGAGTTTACCCTCCATATCTTGTGTAGTGTGGGAGTATATTTCTAAAGTCATTTTTGCGTTTGAGTGACCAACACGATCCATTATTGATTTGATAGGCAATCCAGACTCTGCTAAAAACGAAATGTGAGAATGTCTGAAAATATGACTAGATAAATTTTTTTCTATTCCAGCTTTCGCACCGTATTTTTTTATAATTTGAATGAAAGATGGTAATGTTATTGGGGTATTCCAGACCTCTAAACAAAAGATATAATCATCATCTTTTAGCGGCTGATAGCGTTCAGTGAGGCGGATCACTTGACGTTGTATGGCCTCTATAACCGCATCTGATACCAATATTGTTCTAATGGATTTAGCGGTTTTTGGCAATGTTTTTATTTTGTTTACTGAATCAAAATTACCTGTAATCTCAATTTTTTTATTTTGGAAGTCTATATTTTTGAGTTGTAATGCGGTCAACTCTCCATATCTCATGCCAGTAAGAGCAAGAACCGTTACCATATCGGCATATTTTTGTTGATACGGTTGGTTGTTTAGTGCGTCTATTAATGTTTTGATTTCTTGCATAGTCAAAAACTTATTGCGCTTTTTTTCAATATCTTCTAAAGTTTCTGGCTTTTTAGGAATAACCGTGTAATTAACCTCGTTATTTTCGATATAGGAGTATTGAACTGCATAATCGAAGATGCTTTTGAGTCTGCTGCGGACTCTATAAGCTGTATGATAGCCATTGCTATCAATAATATTTTCAATCTTGCTCTGGATATATCGTCTATCGATATTAGCTAGTAAAGTTTCAGATGGTATTCCTTTTTTCATAGTTGCATCAACAAAAGTATAATTGTGTTTTGTTGATTCCTTTACTGTTTGCGCCCATGATTTATAAAAAAGGTTATAGATTTCTTCAAATGTAATGCTTTCTACTTGTTTTGTGCTGAGTTTTTTATTTATCTTCTCTTGCAGTAAGATAGCAGCTTGATTTCTTGCCTGGGGAGTTTTCTTCTCCATCGTGACTGAGACTTTTTTTAATTTTTCAGTATATGGATCTTTGTAACGCTCAAAAAATTTGTATTTTCCGTTGGGAAGTTCTTCCATCCACATTGCGTTTACCTCACTTTTTTGTTAAAATGGGTATAGTAAAAAGGGCTTTTTAATGCCTTTTACTATACTACCTAATCCTCACACTCTCCTCGACCAAAATTTGAGTGTGGGGATTTTTTTTTGTTTTTATAGTTATTCTGAT
>NZ_JAHUZC010000028.1:0-1046 GCF_019218685.1 Streptococcus vulneris
CTGGTTGACGCTGAAGCACTTGCTACCGCACTTGTTGACGCTGAAGCTGAAGCTACTGCACTAGTAGATGCTGAGGCACTTGCTACCGCACTCGTTGACGCTGAAGCTGAAGCTACTGCACTTGTCGATGCTGAGGCGCTTGCTACTGCACTAGTAGATGCTGAAGCACTTGCTACTGCACTAGTAGATGCTGAAGCACTTGCTACCGCACTTGTTGACGCTGAAGCTGAAGCCACTGCACTAGTAGATGCTGAAGCTGAGGCTACTGCACTTGTTGATGCTGAGGCGCTTGCTACCGCGCTTGTTGACGCTGAAGCTGAAGCCACTGCGCTGGTTGATGCTGAAGCTGAAGCTACTGCACTAGTCGATGCTGAGGCGCTTGCTACTGCACTAGTAGATGCTGAAGCTGAAGCTACCGCGCTTGTTGACGCTGAAGCTGAAGCCACTGCGCTGGTTGATGCTGAAGCTGAGGCTACTGCACTGGTTGATGCTGAAGCTGAGGCTACTGCACTTGTTGACGCTGAAGCTGAAGCTACTGCACTTGTTGAGGCTGAGGCGCTTGCTACTGCACTAGTTGACGCTGAAGCTGAAGCTACTGCGCTTGTTGATGCTGAAGCTGAAGCTACTGCGCTGGTTGAGGCTGAAGCTGAGGCCACCGCACTAGTAGAGGCTGAGGCTGAAGCTACTGCGCTTGTTGACGCTGAGGCTGAAGCCACCGCGCTGGTTGAGGCTGAAGCTGAGGCCACCGCACTAGTAGAGGCCGATGCTGAAGCTACCGCACTTGTTGACGCTGAGGCACTTGCTACCGCACTTGTTGACGCTGAGGCACTTGCTACCGCACTCGTTGACGCTGAAGCTGAAGCCACTGCACTAGTTGACGCTGAAGCACTTGCTACCGCGCTTGTTGACGCTGAAGCTGAAGCCACCGCACTTGTTGACGCTGAAGCTGAGGCTACCGCACTTGTTGACGCTGAGGCTGAAGCCACTGCGCTAGTCGATGCTGAAGCACTTGCTACCGCACTTGTCGATGCTGAGGCGCTTGCTAC
>NZ_JAHUZC010000029.1:0-737 GCF_019218685.1 Streptococcus vulneris
TTATACTCCGGTAATATGATATTCTTAGAACCTGTAAAACCTCGACCTGTAAAAGGATAACTTGCATTATCAAGTTCACCAAATGGAATATCTAGCTTATCTGCTTCATCCAAGAAAAATGATATCTTCGCATAGGTCTTGGTTTTTTCTAAGTCAAAAGGAGTGTTAGGATAATCTAATCGATTTCCTTCAACTATTTCTGGAAGAGTAGTTAATGATTTTGAATGCTCATCAACCGAGACAAAACCTGCAAAAAAATTACGTTCTCCACTGAGATATGATTCAACAAACTCTGTAGGTATCGTTTTATTCATCTTGGTTTTAGGAGCTGGTATACCAATCTCTTTGCGAACAGCTTTGACAAAGGCATCTGTTTTAGCTGATAAAGTCGTATCTGCATCTACTAAGTTCGAAAAGTCCTCCAGGCTATAACCCGCCTTATTGATTTTAGCTTTTATTTCTGGAGATGTATATAGTTCTAGATTTGATAATCGATCACTATTCAGAGTGTATTTTTTTGTATTCGTAGAAAAGGCATCTTTCACCTTATTGAGACTAAACTTGCTGGCTGCTGAAGAGACCGCATAACCTCCTACGATATTCCCGATAAAGTTTGCGGTTTGGGCGTCTTCCTCACTACCACCTAGGAGCTTAGTCCCATGATAGGCAACCTGACCCGCTGTATAGGCACCTGCTTCCCCTATCGCAAACTGGGTCACCCCCTTGACAACGCTCTG
>NZ_JAHUZC010000002.1:0-245734 GCF_019218685.1 Streptococcus vulneris
ACTAAGCTCACCTACTTCTTCATAGGGTTCTTTATCATATCTTCGTTTTTGACTTTCTTGCTTACGGATATAGTCTAGAATTCGATTCCGGAACTTAGTCTTAAAATATTTCCTTAAACGAGGAATATCTTCTACTAGCTCTTCTTCTCTACTAATCAATTCATGTAAGCAGAGCATGCCCTCTTGGTCCCAATCCGATAGATCCCATAAATGAAGGTAATATTCCTTTCTACACTTATATACAATTCCCTGGACTTCTTTATACAATTCTTTAAACATAACGTTCCCCTTTCTAGATACAGTTTAACAGATTCAGAAACACTTTTGTCCCATTTCGCCTATTCTGTCTCCTTTACCGTCTCAACTGCACAAAAAAGAGAGGACTTGCCTCTCTCAGGGTTATTTTTCATCATTCATTTTTGACTTTACTTCATCATAGGATAGTGCATGTGATTCCTCTTCGACTGTTTCAGGCATCTTTCCTGTTTCATAAAGAGCTTTAATTTGTGTACTATCCAATGTTTCGTATTTCAATAATGCTTCTGCAATCAACTTGTGAGTTTCACGATTTGATTGGATGATTTCAGCAGCTTTATTTCGTGCTTCATTTAATAATGAGCGAACCTCTTCGTCAATTTCATAAGCTGTTTGTTCTGAAATTGATTTTTGAGGACTCTGTGCACCAAACATAGCATGGTTTCCTTCATATTGTACTGGGCCAAGTTTTTCACTCATACCGTACTCTGTAACCATTGCACGCGCCATTTGTGTCGCTTGTTCAAAGTCGTTTGAAGCTCCTGTAGTTTGGACATTAAAGATAATTTCTTCAGCTACACGGCCACCCATTAAACCAGCCAATTGCTCTTTCATATCTTCTTTAGATAGAAGCATTTGATCTTCCTTAGGAAGTGCAATCATGTAACCACCTGCACGGCCACGTGGTACAATTGTAACCTTATGGACAACGCGGGCATTCGACAAGACTAAACCAACAATAGTATGTCCAGCCTCATGGTAGGCAACCAATTCACGTTCTTTTTGTGAAACTGTCTTATCTTTCTTAGAAGGACCAGCAATAACTCTATCTTCTGCTTCATCAATATCTGAAGCATCAATTATCGATTTATTTCGACGAGCAGCAACTAGAGCCGCCTCATTCAATACATTCTCTAAATCAGCACCAACAAAACCTGGAGTTTGTTGGGCAACTAATTTCAAATCAACATCTTCTGCTAAAGGCTTGTTCTTAGCATGAACTTTCAAGATTGCTTCGCGACCTTTAACATCAGGACGGCCAACCAATACTTTTCTATCAAAACGTCCTGGACGCAAAAGGGCAGGATCAAGTACATCTGAACGGTTTGTCGCAGCGATAACGATAATCCCTTCATTTCCCTCAAAACCGTCCATCTCAATCAAGAGTTGATTCAAGGTTTGCTCACGTTCGTCATTACCTCCGCCAAGACCGACTCCACGTTGACGTCCAACAGCATCAATTTCATCGATAAAGATAATAGCTGGTGCTGCTTTTTTAGCATCTTCAAAAAGAGAACGAACACGACTAGCTCCAACTCCGACAAACATTTCTACAAAGTCAGAACCTGAGATACTAAAGAATGGAACACCTGCTTCTCCGGCGACTGCTTTAGCAAGCAAAGTTTTACCTGTTCCCGGAGGTCCCTCCAAAAGAACACCTGCTGGAATACGGGCTCCAAGTTTTGTAAATCGTTTTGGATCTTTTAAAAATTCAACAACTTCAACTAGTTCTTGTTTTTCTTCCTCAGCTCCAGCAACATCTGAAAATCTTACTTTAATATCTTCTTTATTTGCAGCTTTAGCCTTACTACGTCCAAAACTCATCGGGTTACGGCTATTATTTCCTCCCATATTTCCCATCATAGAGAATAGGAAGAAGAAAAGAATACCGAATGGCACAATGGATACAAGAATATTAATCCACATACCACTTGAACTTTCATGCTTAACAGTTACTTCCGCTTTATGGTCAGAAGCAAGCTTTTGTAATTCTGATACCGTCGTATCTGAAGGAAGAATGATGCTTGAAAATTTCTCTACTGTTGTAGCAGATGGAGAAAAGAACTGAATGCCTGTTTCTTCTTTACTTGTTTTAGGATTTTTATAAACACCTGAAACTTCGATAACACTGCCATTTGGTTGGTAAGTCAATTCTTTTACATTGTCATCGGTAATTTCTTTTACCAATTCTGTATAATTAATTTGCTCACTTTTCCCTGCAACACTACCTGTACTAAAATACTGGTAACTTGTAACTAGGAAAAAAATAAGTAATAACCATAGAAAAGGATTTTTAATTAAACCATTATTTTGTTTTTTCATTAAAAATTGTTCTTTCTAATTTGAATATACTTCTTCTTTCAATACTCCAACATAAGGAAGGTTACGATAATTTTCTTTGTAGTCTAAACCATAACCTACTACAAACTCATTGGGAATAGTAAAGCAAGTATAGTCTGCCTCAATTTCTACAACACGTCCTTCTGGTTTATCCAACAAGGTTGCAATGTTAACAGAAGCAGCTTCTCTTTCAATAAACATATCTCGCAAATTCTTCAAAGTTTGTCCTGTATCAATGATATCCTCTACAAATAGAACATGTCTTCCTTTGATATCTTGAGTTACATCTTGCTTGATATTAATGACACCACTACTTGCTGTTCCACCATGATAGCTAGAAACCATCATAAAGTCCATTTCAATATGTGTATCAATATGTTTAACCAATTCAGCCATAAAAGGGATAGATCCTTTTAAAATCCCAATTAAAATCGGATTTTTTCCTGCATAGTCTTTAGTTAGTTGGGCACCTAATTTTTTAGCAGCTTCTGTAATTTCATCGTGTGAAACGAGAATTTTTTTAATATCGTTTTCTAACATTTTTTTACCTATCTATTTTTTCTATATAAAGTACAGTGTTCATTATATCATTTTTCGTGTTTTTACTCAAATTACTGGTCGCAATTCCCAAAATTGAGACAATTTCACCAAATTGCTCAATAATCAGAGCTGATTTTCGCTTTTCCATAGGGATTTTCAAATCAATAAATAGACGTCTGAGTTTTTTTCTATATCCATTTTGAATCAAACAATCTCCTGTTTTTCGATGACGAATGTGTATTGATGTTTCGCGTGAAACAGGTACCTGCTGAATTAATTCACCTTCTAAAGGAAGTCCAAAGGAAAATAAATATCCTTGATAAGATACCTGATTTTGATAGTGTAACACAAGTTCATCTTCCTTTTCATCAGACTGAGGACTGATTTTACAAATCCGAAACTGTTGATACTCTTTTACTAATTCATAACCATTTTTAAGCGGATGACGATACTGGCTTTTAGTTTTTAAAATTTGTCTAACTTCTTCAAACTGAGCTTTTGTAAGATTCAAATCTGGAAAACGATTCAGATAAGTTTGAAGTAAAACTCTTTGTGTCGACTCAGAGTAAGATAATAGCTGATCTAAATTTTCTACATCAATATTCTTTGATAATTCAGCTATAGCTAAGTCATAATCTAAAATTTCATTACCGATGCTTAAGATTGCATTTCTAAATCGAGGATTTTCTTTTTCTAATTCTGGTAAGTATGAGTTTCGAATACGATTGCGAAAATAATGATTTTCCTGATTTGATATATCTTCAAAGTGAGAAATTGGTGGAAAGTCTTTTTTCTGAAAATGCAAGAAGGGCCGAATGATTTCTATCTCCCCGACTACTTGCTTCTCCTGAATTCCTGATAGATAGCGCAAACGAGTGCCTCGAATCAAACGCATCAAAATCGTTTCCACCTGATCATCAGCATGGTGGGCAGTGACTAAGGCTGTCGCACCTGTCTTTTTCATGACCTCTTGAAAAAAATCATAACGAAAATGTCGAGCACGCGCTTCTGAAAATTCTCCTGAAAAATCGCTGATATAAATAGGAAGCTCTGCTTCAGCAGCCAACTTCCTTAATTCCTGCTCTTCCCAATCTGATTCTACTCTCTGCTTATGATTCACATGAGCCAGAATCAATTCGATTTCTAACTCTTTTTGATACGTAGATAACACCTTAAATAGAAACATAGAATCTAACCCACCAGAAAGAGCTAGCACCACCCTAGTATGCTTTTTGAAATATCCCTTCTTGAGAAAATGATTTAAAAAATCTTGTTCCCTCATTTTAGAACCTCATAAACATCCTTGGCTATCTTAGAAATCGTATCATAATCAGAATTTTTAGTGAAAATAGAAAGAATAAATGGAGAATCTGCATAGACAACACCTGTATCATGCTTAAATTCATCCGCATCTCCAATTTTATGAGCTACTTTAACAGAAACACCTTTGGCAATTCTCTCATTATCAAAATCTGTTTTAGTCAAAGAATCCAATACAAGTCCATTTTGGTTATAAATAGCTTCCATGACTTTCCCAGCCATTTTAGAAGAAATCAATTTTTCTTTGGAATCCCAATCATCTCCCATAATAGCAGACGTCTTGGATTTGAATATAGCATCAGATTGATTTGAAATGTAATATCCCAATAGATTATGAGCTACATTATCAGATTCTTTTGATGCTTTCGTAATTAAATCCTTTAGAGAATACTCTTTATTATCCTCTTTTTTAGGAAGACTACCACTTCCCTCTGGTTTATAAGAACCTGGAAAATCATTGACTGCAGATACGTATTTTACAGTCGTATCTAACTGATAAAGACCCTCATTTATTTTTTCTTGCGCATAATAGAGATAAGGTAGTTTTAAAACACTAGCTGCATACATCTTTTCATCTTGATTGATACCAGCCTCTTTTCCAGTAGTCAGTTGCTTAACATAAATAGAAAATGAATCCTTCTGATATTTTTCCGATAACATTTCTTGGACTTTACTCATCCGATTATCTTCTTCAGAAGTTGATTCTTTAGCTACCCATCCAGCCTGATCAATATGTAGAAATTCTCTTCCTTCTACAAACATGATCTTATCGATTGATACCTGAGAATAAGCTGATAAGGATGATTTCACTTCTTTTAAGTCATAAGGACTATTGTACAGTTTAAAATCAGATTCTAACCATACTTTTTTTATTGTTGGAGTTACCTCTGATTGATCATATAAAAATCGTTTGTCTGCAACAATAAATTGATGGTTAGATAACTTAAATACTGGAATCCCTTGTTTATTCAAGCGCCACTCGGTTATTTGAAAACTTGTTTGGGGAGTCAATTTTCCAGATTCCACTACTAAATCTTCATTCGCATAGACAGGAACCTCTCCATAAACCATAGGAGAACTTAACTTTTCTCTAAAATAAATACCAAAGTCAGATTGTGAAAGGTAATAAATTTCTTTTGAAGTATAGACTACTTCTTTTTCTGTGCTAACGACTTTTGAAATGGTCAAAAAACTCGGTAACAACAAAATAATTAAGAATTTACGCATTCTTCCTTTCCTTTTCTTCTTGTAAACGCAATAATTGATTTTTATCAGCCAACTCTTCCAGCTTTTCATCCGATAGACTCAAAAATTGCTCTATTACATCTAATAAATTTTCCATTTTATCACCTTGGGAGCAAGTCAGGAATCGTATAAACAGCTTCCCTATTCTTAGAATAATAATATTTTGCACGCATATATTTAGCAGCGTAATCTTCATCTTTCAACTTTGTAGCAAAAGCTGTCTCTTTCTCCTTTTCCTCACTCAAGATTTGATACTGAGTTTGTAAGTCTGATAACTGTTGACGTCTTTGGAGTAATTGATGATAACTTTGAGCAAGATTATAAGTTGGTAAAATGAACAATAAAATCATCAAAATAAGAACCCAACCCATGAAACGATTACGTTTTTGTCGTTCTTTCATCAGATAGCGACGACGTTGGTGTTCATTTTGAATAAAAGAATTATTCAATTGTACGATATTTTTAGACATTTTCTTCTACCCGTGTTTCACTGATAATTTCATACATGCCTGCTGCATCTTCTTTTTTTGTACTATCTTTCATCTCCAGTACTTTTACAAGTAGCAACTTATTGCCAAAGCGAATTTCAACTTGGTCATTAACTTTCAAATCCGTTGAACTTTTGGCCAAGATTCCATTTACCTTGATTCTGCCTTTATCTGCTACTTCTTTTGCGACTGTACGACGCTTGATAATTCTTGATACTTTTAAATATTTGTCTAATCTCATTTTTATTACCTCAAATTATTATTGTACCATTTTTCTCCATTTTATAGAAGAAAAATGTTAAAGAGAATTGCCTTCTTTCGACACTTTTATCTCTAATAAACTTTCTCCAAAAATGAGCAGACCTTCTAAAATTTCATAGTCCTTCTTGTTTCGAACATCAAATACAACTTCCATTAATCCCTTATTCTCAGCTATAGCTGCTTTTAAGTTCGTTGCGGATAAAGCTTTAAAATAATCTTGAGCCAAGAACAGTCGCTGAGTAATTTTTTCAAATTGAACTGTAATCTTATTTTCTTTTCGTTCCACACGTTGAACAAAGACCTTATCAAGATAAGACTTAACCAAACCAATCTCTAAAAGATAGGCTACCACGTCTGGGTACTCTCCAAATCGGTCCATCAACTCTTCTTGTAATTCTTCGTAGTTGACACGGTTGTCAATTTGACGAATTTTCTTGTAAATTTCAATCTTATGTCGTTGATCAGAAATATAAGTATCAGGAAGATAGGCATCAATTTGTAAAATCAATTCGGTATTTCCTTTGGTTTTTGTGTTCCCATTACCATGTCGTTTATCAATAGCTTCCTCCAATAACTGCGAATACAATTCAAAACCAACAGAATCAATGAAACCAGACTGGGATTTTCCTAAAAGATTTCCTGCTCCACGAATCGAAAGATCTCGCATTGCAATCTTAAATCCTGATCCCAATTCTGTAAATCCTTTAATCGCTTCTAATCTCTTCTCGGAGACTTCACTGATTGATTTTTCTGGACGATACATGAGATAGGCATAAGCAATACGATTACTACGACCGACTCTTCCTCTTAACTGATACAAGGTTGACAAGCCCATATGGTCCGCATTTTCAATAAATAAAGTATTGGCATTTGGAATGTCCACTCCTGTCTCAATAATGGTAGTTGTCACCAAAATATCATACTGACCTTCAATGAAATCCAGTAGAGTATTTTCTAACTGAATCTCACTCATTTGCCCATGAACATACCCAATCGAAGCCTCTGGAATCAACTCCTGTAATTCGGAAACCTTCTGGTCAATCGTGTCAACTTTATTGTAAAGATAGTAAACTTGACCTCCACGCTCCATTTCACGCAAGACAGCATCACGAATCACACTATCATTCTTTTCTAAAACATAGGTTTGCACTGGATAACGATTAGTCGGCGGAGTTTCAATAACAGACAAATCTCTGATTCCCAGCATAGACATGTGAAGGGTACGAGGAATTGGCGTTGCTGTCAAGGTCAGGACATCTACTTGTTTTTTCAGTTCTTTCAAGGTTTCCTTATGCTTGACACCAAATCGCTGTTCCTCATCAATAATCATCAAGCCCAAATCAGCAAACACAACATCTTTTGATAAAACACGATGTGTTCCAATCAAAATATCAACTTGACCGTTTTTCAATTTTTCAAGTGTTTCAGTCTGCTCTTTTTTACTTCTAAAGCGACTCAACACATCAATATTAACTGCAAAATTTTGGAATCGTTCCTTAAAATTCGTATAGTGCTGTTGCGCTAAAACCGTCGTCGGAACTAGAACGACAACCTGTTTGTGATTATTGACTGCCTTAAAGGCTGCACGCATAGCAACTTCAGTCTTTCCAAAACCAACATCCCCAACTAAAAGTCGATCCATTGGTTGAGAAGCCTGCATATCTCTCTTGATTTCCTCAACACTACGAAGTTGATCATCCGTTTCAACATAAGGGAAGGCATCATCAAAAGCATGTTGATCCTCATCATCAGCTGAGAAAGCAAAACCCTTCAACTGGCTGCGTTCAGAATAAAGTTTAATTAAATCGTCAGCTATATCCTCTACCTGGTTCTTAACTTTTTGCTTTGCTTTTTTGAAATGACCATCATTTAATTTATTGAGTTTAGGTGCTTTACCGTCACTTGAAACGTATTTGGAAAGTAGATGAATTTGTTCCACTGGGATAGAGATTTGATCCCCGTTTTGGTATTGAACACTAACATAATCACGGTGAATCCCTTTGATTTCAATTGTTTCAATCCCTAGATATTGACCAATTCCATGGATATGGTGAACAACGTAATCTCCTTTTTCAAGTTCATTGTAATCTTTTAATCTCTCTGCGTTTGAAACATGTTGTCTTCGAAAACGACGTTTCAATTTCTTTTGAAAAATCTCATGTTCAGTTATCAATAAAACCTTCTCATCTACAAAATGAAAACCATGTCTGAGATTGCCCTCGATTAAGTTTACAGATTCTTGACAGATTCTTGACTTATCTCTGGAATCCAATTTAATCTGATATTCCTCTAAAACATCCTCCAATGTTTTACTTCCCATTGAATTGCTAGACTGCAGGATAATAGTATAATCCATTTTTTTGTATCTCTCAATTTCTTCTTTTAGAAAAGAAAATTGATTGAAAAATTCTTGCATAGGATATTGATTAAATTGATAAATTTGGTCAAACTTGAGATTACCTAAACCCTTTTGCAGATTAGAGAAAAAGGTAACCGGACTCTGTTTTTTATAGATTTGCTCTGTATCAGCAAAATACTGCATCTCAGAAAATGCTTTACTGTTCTGTAATTCTTCTGTAAAGTATTGTACTAACTCCCTTTCAAAGACTTCATACTGATTCATCAATTTCTGATAATCATCAAAGAATATTGGGGTATCTTTTTCAATATAATCAAAGACAGTCCATGTCTTTTCATAGCACAAAGATAAAAACTTCCGTGAATCTGAATGTATTTGTTTTTGGTGAAAACTTGAAAGAATTTCTTCTAAGTATGATTTTAAAATAGGTGATAAGGTTTTTGAAATTTGTTTTTCTAAAGCTGACTGACCTCGTTGATAATCCTTTTCTCTCAAAAGCATATCACTAGCTGGAAAGATAGTGAGTTCTGTCTGATTTTCTTTCGATAATTGTGTTTCGACTTCAAATGACCTAATACCATCGACTTCATCACCAAAAAACTCAATTCGGTAAGGTTCTAACTGGGATATTTCAAAAATATCTAAAATATCTCCTCGCAGACTAAATTCGCCCTGAGTTTGTACTTGTGTAACTTTTCGATAGCCTATCTCTTTTAACTGATGGATAAGGGCGTGTTGGTCATATTCTTCACCAACTGTTATTTTTACAATACTATCTTTGAATACATTTGGAGACGGTAAAATCAATCGACTTGCTGCGATATTACAAACTAAAATCCCTTTCTTAGACGAATCAGTCAAAAAACGCAAGGCTTCAACCCGTGAAATGATTTTTTCTTGTGAAGACATCAAAAACTCGACCATAGGGGAGTCATCTACCAAAAATGGATAAACAAGTTCCTCACCCAAGACAGATATAAGATCACTAACAAGTCCTTCTGCTTCTCCATAAGTTGACGTCAATAACACAATCTTATCTTCCTGTCTCAAACTACTAGCAATTGCTAAAGCTTTTGTAGAAGTTGACAATCCCAACATTAATTGTCTTTTCTTATCTGTCAGATTTTGATGCCATTTTTTTATCTGATCATTTTCTGAGAATAAATCTAATAAGGCCACCATTTATCCGTTATACCTCTGCATCGTTTTTTCAAAGTTTTTCTCTTGTAAATAGTAGTTTACAGAATCGTCAACTTTGTCAATAGACTGTAAAATACCAATATAATCATCCTTGTCAAACTTACTCAAAACATGGTTAACAACTGACATTCCATTTTTAGGTCTTCCGATTCCAATCTTAACACGATTAAATGTCTGGGTTCCAATATGTTGAATAATAGACTTGATACCATTATGACCACCTGCGGATCCCTTTGCTCTTAAGCGAATCTTTCCAACTTCCATGTCAAGGTCATCGTAAATGATGAGTAAATCTTCAATATCCAAACCATAATAAGTTAATAAAGCATGAACCGCTTTTCCGCTTTCATTCATAAATGTCGTTGGTTTGACAAGATAAATTTTTTCTCCATTTAGGAAAAAGGATGCTAGGTCAGCTTGAAATATCTTATCATGTGTAAAAGTGACATTCTGTTTCTTCGCTAGTTGGTCAATCAACATAAATCCAACATTGTGTTTTGTTTCAAAATATTTATCCCCTGGATTTCCTAATCCTACAAGTAATTTGGTCATTTATTTTTCCTTTCAAAAGCCAAAAGGGTTGGAATTTTTTTCCAACCTAATTGACACTATTCATTAATTTCTTTAGACATTAAAGCGGAATTCCATGATATCGCCATCTTGAACGATATATTCTTTACCTTCTTCACGCAAGCGCCCAGCTTCTTTTACGGCCTTTTCAGATCCGTATTTCACTAGATCCTCATATGACATGGTTACTGCACGAATAAATCCTTTTTCAAAGTCTGAGTGGATAATACCAGCTGCTTGAGGAGCCTTCATACCACGTTTGAAGGTCCAAGCGCGAACTTCTTTTTCACCAGCTGTGAAATAAGTTCCCAGTCCAAGCAAGTGGTAAGCAGCGCGAGTCAACTTGTCAACGCCTGATTCTGTCAACCCAAGTGCTTCAAGAAACTCTTGCTTATCTTCATCGTCTAACTCAGAAATTTCTTCCTCAGCACGCGCAGAAATAACGACTACTTCAGCATTTTCTGTCGCTGCAAATTCACGAATTTGTTTAACATAGTCGATAGAGTCAGGTTCTGAAACCACATCTTCATCCACATTAGCAACATAAAGAACTGGTTTAGTGGTCAAAAGGAAGAGACCTTTGACAACTTTTTGTTCTTCATCTGTAAATTCAATAGTTCGAGCTGATTTTCCATCTTCAAGAACAGGTTTAATCTTTTGAAGAACATTAAACTCTGCTACTGATTCTTTATCTTTTTGCGTACGTGCCATCTTTTCTACACGCGCATATCGTTTGTTAACTGATTCTAAGTCAGCAAGAATCAACTCTAGGTTAATAGTATCAATATCTGCCAGGGGATCCACAAAAGCATCTTCACGTCCTTGCTCGCGCATGACATTTTCATCATCAAAAGCACGAACTACATGAACAATCGCATCTACTTCACGGATATTGGCCAAGAATTTATTCCCTAGCCCTTCTCCTTTTGATGCACCTTTTACAATCCCTGCGATATCTGTAAACTCAAATGTTGTTGGAACTGTCTTTTTAGGAGTAATCATTTCCGTCAATTTTTGGAGGCGTTCATCTGGAACTTCTACCATTCCAACGTTTGGATCAATCGTCGCAAATGGGTAGTTTGCTGCCTCTGCTCCTGCTTTTGTAATTGCATTAAATAGTGTTGATTTACCAACGTTTGGCAAACCAACGATACCTGCTGTTAAAGCCATATTTTCTCATTCTCCGTTTTCATTTCAATCCCTAATATTATAACACAAAAAGGGATAAAGTGCTAACCCTCTAACTAAGAGTTCTCAGTCAATAATTTTATTCATTTTTCGATCAAAATCATAGCGCCCCATCATGACAACATGGTCACAATTGCTACATTTGATTTTTATATCTGCTCCTACACGTGTAATTTCCCAACGATTAGCTTTTTTTCCTGTTGACTTGATGGTGCAAGCATGTGGTTTTTTCATTTCAACAAAATTTCCAACTTGATACATACTACTCTCCTTTTCTTTTTCGATTATATCATAAAAGAGGCGAGCTAGGCTCAACCTCTTTCAATTAATTTGTACGAACTGGTGTAATGAGCTGCATGAAGTCCTCATCAGTGTCTGCTGGCACAAGAGTAAATGGACGAACGGCTGAGATAAAGCTAATGGTCACCTTTTCGCTATTTAAAGCCTTAAGGGAATCAATCAAATAAGTTGGATTGAAACTAATGGTCAAATCTTCACCAGTAACTTGATCAGTATCGATTTCTTCGTTTACTTTACCAACTTCTGGAGAGTGAACATGAGCGCTAACAACCCCATCTTTTATTTCAAGTTTTACAGTACCATTTTGAGTAGCACTTGATAAAAGACGAGCACGTTCCATTGACTGGCGTAAGTTTACAACATCAAAAGTAATAGTAGTGTTAAAGTCTGTTGGAATCAAACGATCTGTATCAGGATAGTTACCTTCTAACAAACGAGTATAGAAGCTAATATTTTCGCTTCTAAAGAGGATTTGATTGTTGGCAAAGAAAATCTCTACAGTTTCAATATCGTCTGTAAATACTGCTGAAAATTCGCGTAGAGAACGGCTAGGAATCACGACATCAAAATCATCACTATTTTTTTCAAGCGTTAATTTTTTCTGGCTTAGACGATGAGAGTCTGTTGCAACTGTTTTTAACTCTTTGTGTTGGCTCAATACAAAATGAACACCTGTTAAAATTGGACGACTTTCTTGTGTACTTGCAGCAAAAGCTGTTTCATTGATAATTTTCTTGAGTAATTTTGTTTCAAGAACCAAAGGAGTGCTTGCTGAAATTTCTTGGATTCGTGGATATTGCTCGCTATCTTTTCCTTTTAGGGTAATTTCTGATTTGCCGCTAGTTAAAACAATTTGATTTTGTTCAATTTCTTTAAAATCAAGAGTCACATCAGGTAGACTAGATACCACATTGATGAAGAAAGAAGCTTCAAGAAGGATCGAACCTAAAGAAGTAATTAACAAACCAGCATCTTCATTTTTTTGAGAAATAAAATTTTCAATTGAAATTTGACCATTTGAACCAATTAAAGTAACACCTTCATTGGTTACGTCAATTTTTACGGTTGATAAAATAGGAATAGCATTTTTAGAACTAATAGCTCTCTTAGTTGTATTCAATGCTTGTAGAAATAAATTTTTATTAATTGAAAAATGAATCATGGATTCTCCTTTATTTATTTTTAGTATTAGAAGGATAATAGTAATAATAGAGTCTGTGAAATTTGTGGAAAACAGACTTAAAGTAAGTCATATCAAGATTTTTGGCTTGTTTAAAAAATGTGGATAAAAAAGATAAAAAAGCGAAAGTTATCCACAAGTTATTTTATTTTCTTTTTGATTGATTCAATTTCTAAACGTAAATTATCGTCTTCATCAATCAAAGATTTAATTTTAGCATGGGCATGAATGACTGTTGTATGATCTTTTCCCCCAAATTCCTTCCCAATTTTTGGAAGACTATTATCTGTTAGTTCTCTAGATAAATACATGGCTACTTGACGGGCTAACACAATATTTTGAAGGCGTCTGCTTCCCTTCATTTCTTTGACACTGACACCATAAAAATTACCGACTTCATTTTGGATTTTATCAATTGGGATGACGAGCATTTGGTTAACATCTTGTTTACGTGCTCGAATAGCCTCTGCAGCGATATCGATTGTGATATCTTTAATCTTCTTCACTCGGGCAATTAAAGTGATGTCGTTGATTGCTCCTTCAAGTTCTCGGACGTTTGAATCAAATTGACCAGCTAGGTATTCTAGGGTATCACTTTGGAAATGGTAGTCTAAATGCTCTGTTTTACTTTGTAAAATGGCAATACGTGTCTCAAAGTCAGGTGGTGTGATGTTTTGCGTCAATCCCCAGCTAAAGCGCGTGACAAGCCGTTCCTCAAGCCCCTCTAGGTGTTTAGGGCTACGATCACTAGTCAGAACAATTTGTTTTTGATTGCTATGGAGAACATTGAAGGTATTGAAAAACTCTTCTTGAGTTGCAACTTTTTTTCCACTCAGCGATTGGATATCATCAATTAACAAGAGATCAAGGCTACGGTAAGTTTTTTTGAATTTTTCCATTTCACCCAGTCTCAGGTGTTCAAGAAAGTCGTTGATAAAGCTTTCAGCAGGGATGTACTTCACACGCGCATCAGGAATATTTTTCAAAATCTCATTCCCAATTGCATTGAGTAAGTGAGTCTTACCAAGGCCAGGTCCTCCATAGATAAAAAGAGGATTATAGGTCAAGGCTAAATCTTCAGAAACAGCCAAAGCGGCTGATACTGCCCAAACATTTCCATCTCCTTGGATAAAATTATCAAAGGTATACTTTTCTTTTAATCCAGTATCCGAATAAGGAATAGATGCTAACTTTGGACTATAGTTATAGAGAGTTGAATTTGGAGCTTCTTCAACTTGTGGGATAATCGTATCTTGAGGCTTGGTGAAAATATAGTGGGGAGTTATTTCAGCATCATAAATCTCAAAACCAGCTACTACAATGATATCTTTTAGTTGTTTTTCCCAGACCATTTCCATTTCAGAACGTGGTAAAAATATAGTGGCAACATTTTCCTCTACATTGATGAGTTCAGCTTGAATAGCATAGAAATCATACATGGATCGAGTCAGTCTTTCTTGAGCAAATTCTAATATACGATTCCAAAATTGTTTTTCTTTCAATCCATTCTCCTCCTTTACTATTTAAAAGTTTAATACTAGACCTATTTTACCATAGAAAACAAGAATTTTCCACAAGCTGTGAAAAATAATCCACAATGTTACCAAGTTTTATCCACAGGTTGGGGATAAAATCAGAAACTGTTGATTTATTAAGCTTTTTATTGAAAAAAATAGTGGATAACCTTGTGAGATAAAAAAATAAAAGAACAGCCTTATTTCAGGCTGTTGATAATTCTACTGTATTCTTCTTGATTTGAGAAAGCAATAATGATTTTTCCATTGTCTTTTTTAGACAATTTTATTTCTACATCTAATCCGAGTAGTTTTTTTAACTGTTCTTCTTCATTTTGTATGAAATAATCATTTTTTTGCAGTTTCTTTTGTTTTTTCTCTGTCAGAAGAGCTTCTAACTTCCTTACAGAAATGTCTTCCTCTATAATTCGTTGAAAGAAATAGTCTTGTTGTTCCTTATTCAACCCAACTAGCGAACGCGCATGGGCTTGTGATAGTTGGCCATTTTCTACTTCTGAAAGGATCTGTTCTGGCAAGGACAGCAAGCGAATAGAGTTGCTGATATAAGGACGAGACTTGCCCATTTTATCTGCAATTTCAGCATGGGTAAATCCTTTCTCTACAAGAGATTCATAGGCGCGTGCTTCTTCTATTGGATTTAAATTTTCTCTTTGCAAATTTTCAATGATGGACTGGACCATCATCTCTTGATCTGAAAGCTGTTTAACAACAGCTGGGATAGACGTTAGACCAGCTAAAAGTGAAGCCCGATAGCGTCTCTCTCCTGCAAGGATTTCATAACCAATAACAGGAGATTGACGAACAATAATCGGTTGAATGACCCCATTTTCTTTGATAGACTGTGCTAGTTCATGTAGTTTTTCTCCATCAAATTCTTTTCGAGGTTGATAGGGATTTTTTTGTATATCTGTGATAGAAATCATTTCAAATTTTTCCATGACTCTACACTAACACATCTCTTCTCCTATGTAAAGCTTTATTTACATAGATGTCAATTAAGATTCTAAATCACCCGAACTCTTGTCAAGTTTAATAGATGTAGTTTCTTCTTTACCGTTACGATAGTAGGTTATCTTAATGGTGTCTCCGATAGAATGATTGTAAAGAGCACTTTGTAAGTCTGTTGATGAAGAAATCTCTTTGTCATCTACTTTTGTAATAACATCGTATTTTTCAAGGTGACCATTGGCAGGCATATTACTTTGCACAGAACGAACAACTACACCAGATGTTACATTGCTTGGAATATTCAGTCTTCTAATATCACTTGTATTAATATTTGAGAGATTGACCATTTGGATGCCCAAAGCTGGACGCGTCACTTTTCCGTTCTTTTCCAACTGTTCAATAATATTGATAGCATCATTTGCAGGGATTGCGAAACCAAGGCCTTCTACAGAGGTTCCTCCATTTGTGGCAATTTTACTTGAGGTAATTCCGATAACCTGTCCTTGAATATTGATTAGTGGGCCACCAGAGTTACCTGGGTTAATAGCAGTATCAGTTTGGATAGCTTTTGTAGAAATGGCTTGTCCATCTTCAGATTTTAAAGATACATTTCGATTAAGACTAGATACGATACCTTGAGTGACAGTATTTGCATATTCAGAACCTAACGGGCTACCAATGGCAATAGCAGTTTCTCCTACGGTTAACTTGCTAGAATCACCAAACTCAGCTACTGTTGTAACTTTTTCTGAAGAGATTTTGACGACAGCAATATCAGAGAAAGTGTCAGCTCCGACGATTTCTCCAGGTACCTTAGTTCCATCTGACAAACGAATATCTACTTTGCTGGCACCATTTATAACGTGATTGTTGGTGACAATATAAGCTTCTTTGTCATTCTTTTTATAAATAACCCCAGATCCTTCACTAGAGATTTGCTGAGAATCTGTATCTGTATCATCATTGCCAAATACGCTATTTTGTCTGTTAGCTGAATAAGTAATAACAGAAACAACAGCGTCTTTTACTTTGTTAACAGCCTGTGTTGTTGAATTTTCGTTTTTATAGGCAGTCTGTGTAATAGTACTATTGTTGTTGGAGTTACTTACAGTACTTTTCTGAGTTAGTTGGTTTATTGAAAGACTCCCCAAGACTCCACTAATAAAGCTAATGACGATAACGACTAATAATTGAAACCATTTTTTGTAAAATGTTTTGAGATGTTTCATATTTGCCTCCATATGTTTTAGATTAATGAAAGTATAAACTGACTAGCTTAATTATAACTTAAAAATAAAAGTTTTTCACAGATTGTGGATAACTTTCAAAAATCTGTGGTTTTCTCGGCTAAAATTAACCTTTTATTTTGTGAATAAGATGTGAAAAAATAGAGAATATGTTAGAATAGAGTCATGAAAATTAAAGTTGTAACAGTTGGGAAACTGAAAGAAAAGTATTTAAAAGATGGTATCGCAGAGTATTCAAAACGAATTTCTCGATTTGCTAAGCTTGAAATGATTGAGCTAGCAGATGAAAAAACACCAGATAGGGCCAGTGAGTCAGAAAATCAAAAGATTTTAGAAATAGAAGGTCAGAGAATTTTATCAAAAGTTGGTGACCGTGATTTTGTTATTGCGTTGGCTATCGAAGGGAGAACTTTCTCCTCAGAAGAATTTAGTAAGCAGCTAGAAGAAGCTTCTATAAAAGGATTTTCTACTCTTACCTTTATTATTGGAGGGAGTCTGGGGTTAGCACAGGATGTAAAAAAAAGAGCCAATCTTTCTGTTAGTTTTGGTCGCTTAACCTTGCCTCATCAGTTAATGAGACTAGTCCTTGTTGAACAAATCTATCGGGCTTTTACGATTCAGCAGGGATCACCCTATCATAAATAGAAAATTGACTTTCAATTGGATTTTTGGTAGAATAGCTGTATTAGGTCTCATAGCTCAGCTGGATAGAGCATTCGCCTTCTAAGCGAACGGTCGCAGGTTCGAATCCTGCTGGGATCAATATAGTAGCAAAGCTGGGAATTTTCCCGGCTTTTTTCTTAAAAAAGTACACTTGGGGAGAAAAAAATGACAGTTGAGAGAATTTTATCTACAATGAAATTCCATTTTGTATAATAGTTTTTGTAAGTTAGCTTACAGGAAAAAACACTTTAGGAGATTTTATTATGAAAAACACAGTTAAATTGGAACAGTTTGTAGCCTTGAAGGAAAAAGACTTGCAGGAGATTCGAGGTGGGGAAACTAGAAAAACAATTAATAGTTTACTTAATCTCTTCAAAAGAAGATAAGGGAGTAGAATAATGGATTTTTTCTTATTAGTAGATTTGATATTATATGTTTTTATTATTAGTCAAAGTTACCGTTTAATTTGTAAAAGGCAAATAAAAACAAAGGAATTATGCTTTTTTGGTGGTTATACATTACTAGTAGGAACAGTACTTGACCTTCCTTTTTATCTTCTATACTTAGAGGGGTTAGGGATTGGAACATTTTTATTTCCTTTGATGCTATATTTCTATTTTAAATGTATTAAACAGTATAAGAGGGATAGAGGACTATTCCTAAGTTTACTAATATCTCTTTTATATGAGAGCACTCATACCTTTCTGTCTGTAACTTTCTCCTCTCTAACAGGAGACAATTTTGTTTTACAATATTATGGCCTATTCTTTTTAGTTGTAACGGTGTTGACTTATCTCGTTATCGTAACAATCATTCGTTATTTCCATTTGGAACTAAACTATTTTGACAAAGATTATCTCTATCCTTTCTTGAAAAAAGTCTTTTTTGCTTTACTACTTCTACATATTGTATCTTTCATTTCAGATATGGTAAGTACGATTAAACATTTGAATAGTTTTGGAAGTATTTTATCATCTATTGTCTTTATCTCTTTACTTTTGACTTTCTTTGCAATGAATTCTCATAAAGAACAAATGGAGAAAGAGATTGCTTTGAAGCAGAAGAAATTTGAACAGAAACATTTACAAAACTACACAGATGAAATTGTTGCTTTGTATAATGAAATACGTGGGTTTAGACATGACTATGCTGGGATGCTTGTCAGCATGCAGATGGCAATTGACAGTGGTGATTTACAGGAAATTGACAGAGTTTACAATGAAGTTTTGGTTAAAGCTAATCACAAACTGCGTTCAGATAAGTATACTTACTTTGATTTGAACAACATAGAAGATTCAGCTTTACGAAGTTTGGTTGCTCAGTCAATTGTTTATGCTCGAAATAATGGTGTAGAGTTTACACTGGAAGTAAAAGATACGATTACTAAGCTCCCAATTGAACTATTGGATTTGGTTCGTATCATGAGCGTTTTATTGAACAATGCTGTCGAAGGATCGGCTGATAGTTATAAAAAGCAGATGGAAGTAGCAGTTATTAAGATGGAAACTGAAACAGTTATTGTGATTCAGAATTCATGTAAAATGACGATGACTCCTTCAGGAGATCTATTTGCTTTAGGATTCTCCACTAAGGGAAGAAATCGCGGAGTAGGATTAAATAATGTGAAAGAACTATTAGATAAGTACAATAATATTATTTTAGAAACAGAGATGGAAGGCAGTACATTTAGACAAATCATTAGATTTAAGAGGGAATTTGAATGAAAGTTTTAATTTTAGAAGATGTTATTGAACATCAAGTGAGACTAGAGAGAATATTGGATGAAATTTCGAAAGAATCGAATATTCCAATATCATACAAGACAACGGGAAAAGTTCGTGAGTTTAAGGAATATATCGAAAATGATGAAGTAAACCAGCTTTATTTTCTAGATATTGATATTCATGGGATTGAGAAAAAAGGGTTTGAAGTTGCCCAGTTTATTCGTCATCACAATCCTTATGCTATTATCGTCTTTATCACCAGTCGATCAGAGTTTGCGACTCTAACCTATAAATACCAGGTATCAGCCCTAGATTTTGTTGATAAGGATATCAATGATGAGTTATTTAAAAAGAGAATTGAGCAGAATATCTTCTACACGAAGAGTATGTTACTTGAAAATGAAGATGTGGTAGATTATTTTGACTACAATTACAAGGGAAATGATTTAAAAATTCCTTACCATGACATTCTGTATATTGAAACGACAGGAGTTTCTCATAAATTGCGCATTATTGGTAAGAATTTTGCCAAAGAGTTTTACGGTACCATGACAGATATTCAGGAAAAGGACAAACATACTCAGAGATTTTATTCTCCTCACAAGTCATTTTTGGTAAATATAGGCAATATCAGAGAAATTGATCGAAAAAACTTAGAAATTGTTTTCTATGAAGACCATCGTTGTCCTATTTCAAGATTAAAAATTAGAAAATTAAAAGATATTCTAGAGAAAAAATCTCAAAAGTAATTGACAATTAGCAAGAAATTGATATAATGGTTATATCTGCTACAGATAGAAGGTCCGTTGGTCAAGGGGTTAAGACACCGCCTTTTCACGGCGGTAACACGGGTTCGAATCCCGTACGGACTATTTTATCCGCCATAGCTCAGTTGGTAGTAGCGCATGACTGTTAATCATGATGTCGTAGGTTCGAGTCCTACTGGCGGAGTATAGATAGAAGGGAACATAGTGTTGTTCCCTTTTTTGTATCAATTTATATCACCAAGCATCTTCATAAGGAAGTCTGTTATTTCTTGAGGACTTTCTTTTTTTCCATGTGCAATCCAAGTTTGGCAAACACCAAAAAGTGCGTGAGTTAGATAGATGCTACTATATGCTAATTCAGTGGTATTGAGATTCAGTTGCATAAAGCGTTTTTGTAAATCTGTGCTGAGCATGATATGAAGTTTATTTCGTAAGAAATTTTGGATTTCTTTAGTCCCATTTTCAGAAAGAAGGGCAGCCAGAAGTGGTTCTGACTCTAGATATTCAAAGACTTCTAAAATAGCATCTTTTTTGTGATGAGCATGTTTTTGAAAAATATATTCAAATGTATGAAATAGCTTGCTTTGATAGTGCTCAATCATATCATACTTATCCTTATAGTGAGTATAGAAGCTGGAACGACTAATTCCGGCTTTTTTTGCTAACTTGACAGTAGAAATTTGATCAAATGGCTGTTCTATCAGTAGTTGTACCATAGCATTTTCAATAGTTCGCTTTGTTTTTAAGCGTTTGTTACTTTCTTGCATATTTCCTCCTTATAAACAAATTAGACTATGTGTCTAAAAATTGATTTTTTTATCTTGTAATTTATATTTTTTATTGTATAATCTATTATATCAAAATTTTAGACAATGTGTTTAAAAAAGGAGAAACTATGTTTAAAGAATGGAAAGCAATTTTTAAAAAACCAAACTTTATTATTGTCATGATAGGGATTTCTCTTATTCCCGCTCTGTACAATGTCATATTTTTGTCATCAATGTGGGATCCATATGGTCAATTGTCTGACTTACCTGTGGCAGTTGTCAATAATGATAAAGATGCTTCCTATAATGGTAATAGCATGTCTATAGGAAAAGACATGGTGTTCAATTTAAAAGAAAATAAAATCTTGGATTTTCATTTTGTAGATGAAGATGAAGGAAAGAAGGGATTGGAAGATGGCGATTACTATATGGTAGTGACTTTACCAAGTGATTTATCTGAAAAAGCAGTTTCTATTTTAACGAATCATCCAGAGCAAATGCAAATCGATTATCAGACTTCAAGTGGTCATAGCTTTATTGCCAGCAAGATGAGTGATTCTGCAATGACACAATTAAAGCAGAATGTTTCTACCAATGTAACCGAGACTTATACTAAAGCTTTATTTAACAAAATGGTCGATTTAAAGAATGGGATAAGTCAAGTAGCGTCTGGTAGTGAAAAACTAACTGATGGAGCGAATCAGTTAGTGGCAGGAAGTCAAACATTAACTACTAACCTACACTCTTTAGCAGATTCAAGTTTAACATTTTCAAATGGAACGGAGCAGTTTACTAAAGGATTATCCTCTTATGTCTCTGGTGTTGAACAACTTCATCTTGGCTTAGGGAATTTTAATAGTGGTTTAGTTACATATACTGGTGCAGTGAGTCAATTAGATAGTGGGTTAGGTCAATTATCTTCTAAAAGTCCTGAATTAGTGAGGGGAATTAATCAATTATATACTGGTGTAGAATCTTATACTGGCGGTGTTTCTCAGCTCAATGCTGGTCTTAATCAATTTTCATCTGGTGTTAGTGCCTACACCAATGGAGTGGGAAGTCTTGCAACAGGTGCTAATCAGTTATCTAATCAATCAGCTACACTTCGAATGGGGGTGGAGCAATTAAGTGAAGGGATTCAACAACTTTCTAGCAAGTTAGATGCTTCATCTGAGCAAAAAGATCAAATTAATCAATTATCTTCTGATTTGAATCAGTTAAATCAAGCTATTCAAAATATTGATGTTGGAGATACAAAACAATTAGATTCTGTTTTATCAAGTATAGTATCTCTTTCTAATCAAATGTTAGCAAGTGCTCAGTCTGATAAAGTGACTACATTAGCTAATATTCAATCGACAGCAGCTTATCAATCATTGACAAGTGAGCAACAAGCTGAGATAAGCGCTTCTGTATCTCAAAATTCGACCGATAGTATTCAATCGGCTCAGTCAATTATAGCTTTAGTACAAGGTTTACAGGGAAGTTTAGAAAACTTACAAAATCAATCTTCAAATCTTTCGACATTAAAAAATCAAGCTAATCAAATATTACCGCTTGCTTCTACTTCTTTGACAGGATTGTCAAGTGGATTAACAGAAATACAGGGAGCAGTGACGAGTAAATTAGTTCCTGCCAGTCAGTCGATTGCATCAGGTGTAAACGCATATACTGCAGGTGTTGATAAAGTTTCTCAGGGGGCAAGTCAACTAAGTGAAAAGAATTCCACCTTGACAGGTAGTTTGGATCAACTAGTTTCAGGCTCAACTAACTTGACACAAAAATCTTCTAAATTGACAGCAGGAGTTGGTCAATTAGTTGAAAAAACTCCAGACTTAGTGTCTGGTATTGAAAAATTATCAACTGGCTCCAGTCAATTGAATCAAAAGAGTCAAGAATTGATAGCAGGAGTTGATAAATTGAAGTCAGGATCTAGCCAACTAGCTGACAAATCCAGTCAGTTAATTTCAGGTGCTTCTCAATTAGAGAATGGAGCTAATAAATTGGCAGATGGATCTGGGAAACTTGCAGAAGGTGGAACAAAGTTAACTTTTGGATTGGAAGATTTACAGTCAGGAGTTGCTTCTTTGGGACAAGGATTAGGTAATGCTAGTGATCAACTCAAGTTAGCATCAACAGAATCTAAAAATGCAGAGATTTTGTCAAATCCTCTCAGTCTCTCCAAAACTGACAATGACCAAGTTCCTGTAAATGGAATTGCAATGGCTCCTTATATGATATCAGTTGCTCTTTTTGTTGCAGCAATATCAACGAATATGATCTTTGCGAAGTTGCCTTCAGGACGTCATCCGGAGAGTCGTTGGGCTTGGTTGAAATCTCGAGCAGAAATAAATGGTATTATAGCTGTTTTGGCAGGAATTTTGGTATATGGAGGAGTTCATCTTATTGGTTTAACTGCAAATCATGAGATGAGAACATTTATTCTCATTATCCTAACAAGTTTAGTATTCATGTCCATGGTGACCGCTTTAACAACATGGAATAGCCGTATAGGAGCTTTCTTTTCTCTTATTTTGCTTTTATTACAGTTAGCATCAAGTGCAGGTACTTACCCACTTGCTTTGACAAATGATTTCTTTAGAGCCATTAATCCTTGGTTACCAATGAGTTATTCAGTTTCTGGATTACGAGAAACAATCTCTATGACAGGAAATATTCATCATCAAGTCATTTTCCTTTCTGTGATACTAGTACTATTTATTGGTTTAGGTATGCTAGCCTATCAGCCTAAGAAAATGGAAGAAGATTAAAAAAATCGACCAACTGGTCGATTTTTTATGCCTTAGATGACTTTTGTCTGTGATTATAGATTCCAAATAGTAAGAGAGAAGTAAAGGAACAGATTGCTCCAGTAATAAAACCATTGGGAATGAAGGAAAGTGTAATAGTTCCTTTCCCCTTGGGAACGTCAACTTTCATAAATCCAGTTTGAGCTTGTTTAATTTCTATTTTCTTACCATCTTGGTAGGCAGACCAACCTTTGTCATAAGGAATGGTGAAGAAAATAGATGTATCTTGTTGGACATCATATGTAGCAAAAACCTTGTTTTTAGAAGTTGATACTGTTACAGGTTGTTCTTTGATTTTTTGAATAGCCTCAGTTAAAGTTTGGGTATCTAAACGATAGAAGGTAGGAGATTCAAATGATACTTGTGAATTTCCAGGGAAACTAACATTGATATTGAAAGTTTTTTTCTCTTTTGTATATCCTAGATTAAAGAAGGAGAAGGCATTATCAGTTGTAAAAGTCTTTTTTTCACTATTTACAAGGATGTCAACCTTCTTTTGTTTATCATTAGAAAAGTGAAGGTTTGTGAAAGAAAGATAAACTTGGCTGTTTTCTGGCACTTCAATTTGATACTGGATTGCTGCATCCTCATTTGAAGAACTTGTAACACTAATCAAATCATCAGTATTTTCGGTTTTTTCATAAAGGATTGGAGAAAAATAATCAAAATCGACGTTAGCAAGTTGATTTAAAAACGAGGCTTGATTATCTAAAGTATGTTCATTGAACTTGACATCATTGTAAACAAATTGACTAGCAAATGCAATCGGAAGAGAGAATTGATTTTCATATAGGGCAAGATTATCTTTTTGATAGATATCTTTAAAACCATACTTATCAATAGGGTTGTCTGAGATATTGTACTGGATACCAAATAAACTATCAGCCAAAATACTATTATTTGCATAGCGGAGATTGAGATTAGTCCCAGAGGATTTAAACCCAAGTTTATCCAAAGTAGAGCTTGCTGAACGATTTCGAACAGATGAAAATTGAGAGATTCCATTGTAGTTGAATTTCATACTGTCATTTCCTGTCTGAGTTTGTAGTTTTTCAGTACGAGTAAATTGATTTCCAATATCTGTTGAGAAAGATTCCATAGCTGGGATATCTCGATTATATGAACTTCGAGAAGCAAAACCCCATTCTTTAGCAATTCCGTCCATTTGAGATGAAGCATTTAAACTCATTTCAACCATTATAAATAAAGAGATTAGAATGGCAAATAGATTTACAAAGATAAACTTTTTGATAACTGCAAGGAGTAAAAGCGAATAGACAATCAAAAATTCAAGAGTAAGCAGAATATTCAAATCTGTTAAAAAAGAATAATGCGATTTTAGATAGATGGTGGCTAAAAATCCTGTTACTATAAGAAAAAGCGAAACTAAAAAATTCCAGATTTTAATTTCTTTTAGACGATTTAAGACTTCCGCTGCTGTGTAAATTAACAAGGTAGAGAAAATCCAAGCATAGCGATGTAAAAACATGTTTGGAGTATGCATGCCTTGCCAAAATAAATCAAGAGCTTCAATATAAAAGCTTGCAATTAGAAATGTAAAGAAGATTGCATAGATAAGTTTCACGTGAAACTTAATAGTTTTCAGTGTAAAAAATAAAATAGTCAAAATAAAGGGAAGTAGTCCTACAAAAATCATTGGAATAGCCCCATACTTGGTTGTATCAAAGGAACCAATGAATTGCTTAGCAAAAAGATCAAGATACCAGCTACTTTCAGTTTGAAACTTTGTAACTTCAGTCAATTTTTCCCCATGTGTCTGTAAATCAAACAGAGTAGGAAGAGTCAGAATCAAACTAGCCATACCAGCTAAAACGGAGGTGATTATGAAATCAAGAAAAGATGATTTTCGGGTTTTAAAGTCCCAAGAAATTTGACAGAGATACCAGAAAATAAGAAACAATGCTGTCATATAGCCAAAATAATAGTTTTGGATAAATAAGATTGACAGACTTGTAAAGTACAATAGGAATTTCTTTTCAGTGATGAGTATCTGTAAACCAGTTATAATTAAAGGAATCAAGATAAAAACATCTAGCCAGGTTTTTATCTCTAATTGACTGACAGTGAAACTCATCAGAGCATAGGAAGTAGATAAAGCTAGTTTTAAAGGATTAGGAATCGATTGAAATAATTTATTTAAACTAAAGTAAGTTGACAGTCCAATCAATCCAAATTTTAAGAGAGTTGTCAGATAGACAGCATCTGGCATATTAGTTAGATCAAAAAAGTAAACTAGTGGTGAAAGGAAACTACCCAAGTAATAACTAGATAGGGCATAGAAATTCAATCCGAGGCCACTTGTAAAGGTGTAGAACAAACTACCATTTCCGTGTAGGATATTTCTTAGAGCTATATCAAAAATAACGTATTGATGAAACCCATCTCCTAATAGTGGAGATGTATCGCTATTCCAGTAGATACCTTGAGATAGATATACTCCTATCATAATAATTATGGGAATGATGGAAGAAACAAAATAGGTCCAATATGTTTTAAAAAATAATTTCATGTTACCTCATAAAATGTTAGAAAACTCAGCTGGTTAACCCAACTGAGTTTTGAAGTTTTATTTAGTCTTTCCAAAGTTCTTTAACTTTTGCTTGTACTTCTGCATTCTCTAGGAATTCATCATAGGTTTCATCGATACGGTCAATAACGCCATTTTTAGACAAGACAATGATATGGTTGGCTAGAGTTTGAATAAACTCGTGGTCATGGCTGGCAAAGATGATTGATTCTTTAAAGTTTTTCAATCCATCATTCAAGCTTGAGATAGATTCCAAGTCCAAGTGATTGGTTGGATCATCAAGTACAAGGACATTTGATTTTAAGAGCATGAGTTTTGAAAGCATGACACGGACTTTTTCTCCCCCTGACAAGACGTTTACAGGTTTGTTAACCTCATCTCCAGAGAAGAGCATACGGCCGAGGAAGCCACGTAGGAAAGTATTGTCATCTTCTTCTTTACTTGCGAATTGACGCAACCAGTCAAGGATTGACTCTCCTCCTGCAAAATCTGCCGAGTTATCTTTTGGCAAGTAAGAACGGCTAGTAGTAACTCCCCACTTGACAGTTCCTTCATAGTCAATGTCTCCCATGATTGCACGAATTAATGCAGTCGTTTGGATGTCATTTTGCCCAATAAGCGCTGTCTTATCACCTGGACGTAAGATAAAGCTGATATTATCTAAAATAGTCTCACCATCAATCTTTACAGTTAGATTTTCTACTGTCAAGAGATCATTACCAATCTCACGTTCCGCTTTAAAGTTGATAAATGGATATTTACGACTAGATGGTACAATTTCTTCAAGTTCAATCTTATCAAGCATTTTCTTACGTGATGTTGCTTGTCTTGATTTAGAAGCATTAGCAGAGAAACGAGCAACGAACTCTTGCAATTGCTTAATTTTTTCTTCTGCTTTAGCATTACGGTCTGCTAGCAATTTAGCAGCAAGCTCAGAAGATTCCTTCCAGAAGTCGTAGTTTCCGACATAGAGTTTGATTTTTCCGAAGTCAAGGTCGGCCATGTGAGTACATACTTTGTTTAAGAAGTGACGGTCATGGGATACAACAATAACGGTGTTATCAAAATCAATCAAGAAGTCTTCTAGCCATGTAATTGATTGGATATCTAAACCATTGGTAGGCTCATCCAACAGAAGAACATCAGGTTTACCGAAAAGTGCTTTGGCTAGGAGAACTTTTACTTTTTCACCGTTGGCCAATTCGCTCATGTTTTGATAGTGCAATTCTTCTGGAATGTTTAGGTTTTGAAGTAGTTGAGAGGCTTCACTTTCTGCTTCCCAGCCCCCAAGCTCAGCAAACTCTCCTTCGAGTTCGGCAGCACGCACTCCATCCTCATCTGAGAAATCTTCTTTCATGTAGATAGCATCTTTCTCCTTCATGATACTATAAAGTTTTTCATTTCCCATAATAACGACATCAATGGCACGTTCGTCTTCATAGTCAAAGTGATTTTGACGAAGAACAGAGAGACGTTCATCTGGACCAAGAGAGATGTGACCAGTAGTAGGTTCGATATCTCCGGCTAAAATTTTTAAAAAGGTAGATTTTCCGGCACCATTAGCACCAATTAATCCGTAAGTATTTCCTTCTGTAAATTTGATATTGACATCATCAAAAAGTTTGCGATCACTAAAACGTAGTGAAACATCAGATACTGTAAGCAATGTTTTTCTCCTATATGTGTAATATATTTATTCTACTAGAAAATACGGAAATATTCAAATTTTTATCTGTCAATTTTATGTAAATTATATTTACAGCATACTTTACACAGAACCGTGAATAGCAAGGTTGATTTATTTTGATAAATTGCGGTTATTTCATTAAAAAAATGCTATAATTGAAGGGACCATATCGAAGGAGAACAAAATGACTAAACCCACTATTTTAACAGGAGACCGTCCAACAGGAAAATTGCATATTGGACATTATGTTGGAAGTCTCAAAAATCGAGTATTATTACAGGAAGAGGATAAGTATGATATGTTTGTGTTCTTGGCTGACCAACAAGCCTTGACAGATCATGCCAAAGATCCTCAAACTATTGTAGAGTCTATTGGAAATGTGGCTTTGGATTACCTTGCAGTTGGATTGGATCCAAGTAAGTCAACTATTTTTATTCAAAGCCAGATTCCAGAGTTGGCTGAGTTGTCTATGTATTATATGAATCTGGTTTCATTAGCACGTTTGGAGCGCAATCCAACAGTCAAGACAGAAATTGCTCAGAAAGGCTTTGGAGAGAGTATTCCGACAGGATTCTTAGTCTATCCAATTGCTCAAGCAGCTGACATCACAGCTTTCAAGGCTAATTATGTTCCTGTTGGGACAGATCAGAAACCAATGATTGAGCAAACTCGTGAAATTGTTCGCTCTTTTAACAACGCATATAACTGTGATGTCTTGGTAGAGCCGGAAGGTATTTATCCAGAAAATGAGAGAGCAGGGCGTTTGCCTGGTTTAGATGGAAATGCTAAAATGTCTAAATCACTCAATAATGGTATTTATTTAGCTGATGATGCGGATACTTTGCGTAAAAAAGTGATGAGTATGTATACAGATCCAGATCATATCCGCGTTGAGGATCCAGGTAAAATTGAAGGAAATATGGTTTTCCATTATCTAGATGTTTTTGGTCGTCCAGAAGATGCTCAAGAAATTGCTGACATGAAAGAACATTATCAACGAGGTGGTCTTGGTGATGTGAAGACCAAGAGTTATCTACTTGAAATATTAGAACGTGAACTTGGTCCTATTCGTGAGCGCCGTATTGAATTTGCTAAGGATATGGGAGAAGTTTATAATATGCTTCAAAAAGGTAGTGAAAGAGCGCGTGAAGTTGCAGGTCAAACCCTATCTGAGGTTAAAGGAGCAATGGGACTTCATTACTTTAACTAAGTTTATTTTACAAGAAACTATCATTTCTATCTCGAAGAAAAGATAGTTTTTTATTTACCCCTGTAACATTTGACAAATTTTTATAGAATGGTATGATAGATACAATATAAAAAGAGTCAAGCTCAAAAATAAAGAAAAGAGGAAACTTCGAATGTCTAATTGGGACACTAAATTTTTGAAAAAAGGTTTTACCTTTGATGATGTATTGCTTATTCCAGCTGAAAGTCATGTGTTGCCTAACGATGCAGATTTAACAACTAAATTGGCAGATAATTTGACTTTAAATATCCCAATTATTACCGCTGCCATGGACACAGTTACAGAGAGTCAAATGGCCATTGCTATTGCTCGTGCAGGTGGTCTCGGAGTTATCCATAAAAACATGTCAATTGCTCAACAAGCAGAAGAGGTTCGTAAGGTAAAACGTTCTGAAAATGGAGTTATTATTGATCCGTTCTTCTTGACGCCTGAACATACAATTGCTGAAGCAGATGAGCTTATGGGTCGTTACCGCATCAGTGGTGTTCCAGTTGTTGAAACACTTGAAAATCGCAAATTGGTTGGTATTTTGACAAACCGAGATCTTCGTTTTATTTCAGACTATAACCAACCAATCTCAAACCATATGACTAGTGAAAATATTGTTACTGCTCCTGTGGGTACAGATCTTGCAACAGCTGAGAGTATTCTTCAAGAACACCGTATTGAAAAGCTTCCTTTGGTAGATGAAGAAGGTCGTCTTTCTGGTTTGATTACTATCAAAGATATTGAAAAAGTTATTGAGTTTCCAAATGCTGCTAAAGATGAGTTTGGTCGTCTTCTAGTTGCAGGTGCAGTAGGGGTTACTTCAGATACATTTGAACGTGCAGAGGCTCTTTTTGAGGCAGGAGCGGATGCGATTGTTATTGATACTGCGCATGGTCATTCTGCAGGTGTCTTGCGTAAAATTGCTGAGATTCGTGCTCATTTCCCAGACCGTACATTGATTGCTGGAAATATTGCTACTGCTGAAGGTGCACGTGCCCTTTATGAAGCAGGTGTAGACGTTGTCAAGGTTGGTATTGGGCCAGGTTCTATCTGTACTACTCGTGTGATTGCAGGTGTTGGTGTTCCACAAGTAACAGCTATCTATGATGCTGCAGCTGTTGCGCGTGAATATGGTAAAACGATCATTGCTGACGGTGGAATCAAGTATTCTGGAGATATTGTAAAAGCCCTTGCTGCAGGTGGAAATGCAGTTATGCTTGGATCAATGTTTGCTGGAACTGATGAAGCTCCAGGCGAAACTGAAATCTTCCAAGGACGTAAGTTTAAGACTTACCGTGGTATGGGATCAATTGCTGCTATGAAGAAAGGTTCAAGCGATCGTTACTTCCAAGGTTCTGTCAATGAAGCAAACAAACTTGTTCCAGAAGGAATTGAAGGTCGTGTTGCTTATAAAGGTGCGGCAGCTGATATTGTCTTCCAAATGATTGGAGGTATTCGCTCTGGTATGGGTTACTGTGGTGCAGCTAACCTTAAAGAACTACACGACAATGCTCAATTTATTGAAATGTCTGGTGCTGGTTTGAAAGAAAGCCACCCTCACGATGTACAAATTACTAATGAGGCACCAAATTATTCTATGTAAAAGAAATGAAAAGAACTCCTGCGAAAACAGGAGTTCTTTTACAATGTTGTCAAGTTTTATTTACAATAACTTTACCATCTTGAATAGTGAAAATACTTAGATTTTCTGGTAGATTTTGAAGATGATCTATGCTTGTTGTTGTGATAAAGGTTTGGATTGAATGAGAAATCGTTTCTAATAATTTTAGTTGTCTAGTGTTGTCAAGTTCGCTCATAACATCGTCAAGCAGTAATATTGGAGATTCTGTAGTAATGCTTTCCATTAACTCGATTTCTGCTAATTTTATTGAGAGGACGAGACTACGATGTTGGCCTTGACTTCCGAAACTAGCATCCATTCCATTTATATAAAAAGAAATGTCATCTCGATGAGGACCGACACCAGTATTCTTTTTAAATAAATCTCTGGATCTACTTTTTTCTAAAGCGATTTTGAAAGATTCGGATAAGTTTTCTTTGTCAGTTATCTTGACAGAAGATTGATAGGCTATTGACAACTCTTCAATCTGATTAGAGAGTTCAAAATGTTTCTTACGGCCAAAATATTCTAGTTTTTTTATAAAATCTAAGCGGTGATTCATCACACGACATCCATAATCGACTAGCTGATCATCTAGTACTGAAAGGAAGGTTTCATCTATTGTTTGAGCTGATTTTAGATAGGTATTTCTTTGTTTAAGTATGTGGTTATAATTGGTTAAATCTGATAAATAGATTGGCTTAATTTGTCCAAGCTCCATATCAATAAATTTTCGTCGAATTGAAGGTGCTCCTTTAATTAGTTGTAAATCTTCAGGAGCAAATAAGACAACATTCATGTGTCCGACATAATCTGAAAGTCGTGCCTGTTTTAAATGATTAACTTTTGTCACACGCCCTTTTTGTGTTAGTTCGATTTCGAGAGGAATGGATCCAGTTTTTTTCTGAACAAGACCTGAAAGATGAAGCTGTTCCTCATCAAAATGAATGAGATTTTTATCTGTTCGAGTTCGATGACTGCGTGTTAAGGCTAAAAAATAGATAGCCTCTAACATATTTGTTTTTCCTTGTGCATTGCGTCCTAAAAAGACATTCAATTTAGGATTAAAGTCTATTTTCGTCTCTTTGTAATTACGAAAAGTCTTGAGAGATAGGTGTTGTAGCCACATGATTATCTACCAGGGAATCGCGGAGCTTGTCTGCTTTTGGGTGATGAAGCAGGTTTCGATTTGTCTTTTTTTAGTCCCTTATTCATCTCCTTGACAAGTTTAGCGATTCGTTCTTTTTCAACTTTATCATCTTGGTATTCATCCTGTTCTTCAGAAGTAGGTTGTGTCAACAATATGTCAATATTCATGTCAGGGATGTCAACTTTATCACCAATACGAAGTTTTTTACCACGACGATTTTCTAATTCCCCATTAAAGTAAACAGAATGTTCAGAGAGAAATGATTTAATAGCTCCTCCGCTATGTGTAATTCCAAGTTCTTTGAGTAGTGCTTGGAGGGTAATAAATTCTTCAAATAATTTGTATTCCATAATTCACCTCAATCTTTGGTATTATACCATATTTTCCTAAAAATAGTGAGAGAAACAAGGAGTAATGTAAGCGATTTTTATTTCAAAAGTGTTACAGAGAACAAGAAAATTTCAGGTTTTCGTGATATAATAGAAGTCTGTATATAAGGAGGTAAATCATGGAGTTAGTGCATGGAATTTCAACACATTTTATCCAATCAAAAAAGTTTAAAACGAACAAAATCGCCGTGCGTTTTACCGCTCCATTATCCCTCGATACGATTGCAGGTCGCATGTTGAGTGCGAGTATGCTAGAGACTGCTAATCAGATGTACCCCACTTCTCAAGATTTGAGAAGACATTTGGCCAGTCTATACGGTACAGATATGTCAACCAATTGTTTCAGAAGAGGACAAAGTCACATTGTAGAATTGACATTTACCTATGTTTGTGATGAGTTTTTAAGTAGGAAAAATGTTCTAACTTCTCAGGTTTTGGAATTTGTAAAAGAAACTCTTTTTTCACCCGTAGTAGTTGATAATGGGTTTGATTCGGCTTTATTTGAAATTGAGAAAAAACAATTGCTAGCAAGTTTAGCAGCTGATATGGATGATTCTTTTTATTTTGCACATAAAGAATTAGATAAATTATTTTTTCATGATGAACGTCTTCAATTGGAATATAGTGATTTACGAAATCGTATTTTAGCTGAAACTCCACAAAGTTCTTATTCTTGTTTCCAAGAATTTTTGGCCAATGATCGAATAGATTTCTTTTTCCTAGGTGATTTTAATGAGGTTGAAATTCAAAATGTATTAGAATCATTTGGCTTTAAAGGTCGAGAAGGAGATGTGAAGGTTCAGTATTGTCAACCTTATTCCAATATCCTTCAGGAAGGTATGGTTCGGAAAAATGTGGGACAATCCATTTTGGAATTAGGTTATCATTGCCCTTCTGAATATGGTAATGAGCAACATTTACCCATGATTGTAATGAATGGTTTACTTGGTGGATTTGCTCATTCTAAGCTCTTTACAAATGTCCGTGAAAATGCTGGATTAGCTTATACTATTTCAAGTCAGCTTGATTTATTTAGTGGATTCTTGAGGATGTATGCTGGTATCGATCGAGAAAATCGGAACCAGGCTCGTAAAATGATGAATAATCAACTGCTTGATTTAAAAAAAGGTTATTTTACAGAGCTTGAGCTAGAGCAGACCAAGGAAATGATTCGTCGGTCTTTGTTGCTTTCTCAAGATAATCAAGGTTCATTGATTGAATGTGCTTATCAAAATGCCTTACTTGGAAAATCTTCAGCAGACTTTAAAAGTTGGATTGCAAAACTCGAGCAAGTTGACAAAGATGCTATTTGTAGAGCAGCTAATAATGTGAAACTACAGGCGATTTACTTTATGGAAGGAATAGAATGACAAAGGTTATTTTTGAAGAAAAATACTATCCAGCTGTAAAAGAAATGGTTTATCGAACTTGTTTATCAAATGGATTGACAGTTGCTCTTTTGCCTAAAAAGGAATTTAAAGAGGTTTACGGGAGTGTAACTGTACAGTTTGGTTCGGTAGATACGCTTGTCACAGAAATTGACGGAGATGTAAAACAATATCCTGCAGGAATTGCTCATTTTCTTGAACATAAATTATTTGAGAGAGAAGATGCTAGCGATTTGATGTCGGCTTTTACGAGTCTAGGTGCAGATAGCAATGCCTTTACAAGCTTTACAAAAACAAACTATCTTTTTTCAGCAACGGATCATTTTTTAGACAATTTAGACTTACTTGATGAATTGGTAACATCAGCACACTTTACTGAAGGTTCCATTTTAAGAGAGCAGGATATTATCCAGCAAGAACGAGAAATGTATCAAGATGATCCAGATTCGTGTTTATTCTTTTCAACTCTAGCGAATTTGTATCCTGGCACACCTTTAGCAACGGATATAGTTGGCAGTGAGGAGTCCATTTCCCAAATCAATCTAACTAATTTGCAAGAAAATTTTACAAGATTTTACAAACCTGTAAACATGTCTCTGTTTTTAGTTGGTAATTTTGATGTGGATCAAGTACAGGACTACTTTGAAAGAAAAGAACTGGAAGATTTAGATGTTAAGGAAGTGGCAAGAGAAAAGCTTGTTTTACAAGATGTAAAGCAAACAGACAGTATGAGAATGGAAGTATCTTCTCCCAAACTAGCGATTGGAGTTAGAGGTAAGCGAGAAGTTGCTGAAGCGGATTGCTATCGATATCATATTTTATTAAAATTATTGTTTGCAATGATGTTTGGTTGGACTTCGGATCGTTTTCAGAAATTATATGAATCAGGTAAAATTGATGCGTCCTTATCTCTGGAAGTTGAAGTAACAAGTCGCTTTCATTTTGTTATGTTGACAATGGATACAAAAGAGCCAGTTGCTTTATCTCATCAGTTTAGGAAGGCTATTCGTAATTTTACAAAGGATTCAGATATTACAGAGGATCATTTAGATATTATAAAAAGAGAAATGTTTGGAGAATTTTTCAGTAGCATGAACTCTCTTGAATTTATTGCAATGCAATATGATGCTTTTGGACAAGGTGAGACAATCTTTGATTTGCCGAAAATTTTACAGGAAATTACTTTAGAGGATGTCCTTGATGCTGGACATCATTTAATAGATGATGGTGACATAGTTGATTTTACAATATTCCCATCGTAGAAACCTATCATAATCGATACTAGAAAGAAGGAATGACAAGTATGAGGAAAAAAACAATTGGTGAGGTTTTACGTTTAGCTAGAACCAACCAAGGGTTGACTTTAGAAGAATTACATAAAAAAACAGAAATTCAGTTGGATATGTTGGAAGCAATGGAAGCTGATGATTTTGATCAACTTCCTAGTCCATTTTATACTCGTTCTTTTTTGAGAAAGTATGCGTGGGCAGTTGAACTTGATGAGAGAATTGTCTTGGATGCTTATGATTCTGGGAGCATGATTACTTATGAGGAAGTAGATGTTGATGAAGAGGAGTTGACAGGTAGGAGACGTTCAAGTAAGAAAAATAAGACATCATTTTTACCTTTATTTTATTTTATACTCTTTGCCCTATCGATTGTCATTTTTGTGACTTATTATGTTTGGAATTATATTCAGACTCAACCGGAGCGTTCATCTGCGTCTAGTTATAGTGTAGTCCAAGCAACAAGCTCGACTAGTTCTGCAACTCCATCTTCAACTAGTAGTGGTTCATCAAGTAGCTCTTCGAATATTGAACCAGTTATAAGTGTATCAGGTGAAGGAAATTATGTAGAAATCGCTTATAAAACAAGTAAGGAAACCGCAAAATTGCAATTATCGGTTTCAGATGCTAGAAGTTGGGTTAGTGTTTCAGAAAGTGAGCTTGAGGGTGGTGTGACCTTATCACCGGATAATAAAAGTGCAGAAACAACAGTTTCAACAAAAAATCCTGTGACCATTACTTTAGGTGTTGTCAAAGGTGTTGCTTTAACAGTAGATAATCAGACTGTCGATTTATCGAAATTAACAGCTCAAACTGGACAAATAACTGTAACCTTTACTAGAAATTAAGGAAAAACGAATGAAAAAAGAACAAATTCCCAATCTCTTGACAATAGGTCGAATTCTCTTTATACCTATTTTTATCTTTATTTTAACGATAGGAAATTCGCTAGAAAGTCATATAGTAGCAGCTATTATATTTGCTATTGCCAGTATTACCGACTATTTAGATGGATATTTAGCTCGTAAATGGAATGTGGTCAGTAATTTTGGCAAATTTGCAGATCCTATGGCGGATAAGTTACTAGTTATGTCTGCTTTTATTATGCTGATTGAGTTAGGTATGGCTCCAGCTTGGATTGTTGCAGTGATCATCTGTCGTGAGTTGGCTGTGACAGGTTTAAGGCTTTTATTGGTTGAAACTGGTGGGACAGTTTTAGCAGCAGCAATGCCTGGAAAAATTAAAACTTTCAGCCAGATGTTTGCGATTATTTTCTTGCTATTACATTGGATTTTTCTTGGTCAAATTCTACTTTATGTAGCCTTGTTTTTCACTATCTACTCTGGCTATGATTATTTCAAGGGTAGTGCCTATGTATTTAAAGGGACATTTGGTTCGAAATGAAATCAGTAGTTGATGTAAAAAATCTTTCTTTTCGTTATAAGGAAAGTCAGGAATACTATGATGTGAAGGATATTACGTTTCACGTGAAACGTGGAGAATGGCTTTCGATTGTAGGGCATAATGGTAGTGGTAAATCAACGACGGTTCGCTTAATTGATGGCTTACTGGAAGCAGAATCCGGAGAGATTGTAATTGATGACCAACGGCTGACTGAGGAAAATGTTTGGAATATACGTCGTCAAATCGGTATGGTTTTTCAAAATCCAGACAATCAATTTGTTGGAGCGACTGTTGAAGATGATGTTGCCTTTGGTTTGGAAAATCAGGGACTTTCTCGTCAAGAAATGAAAAAGAGAGTGGAAGAAGCTCTGGATTTGGTTGGCATGTTGGACTTTAAAAAGAGAGAACCAGCGCGTCTATCAGGTGGCCAAAAGCAACGTGTGGCTATTGCTGGTGTTGTAGCCCTAAGACCAGCTATTTTAATCTTAGATGAAGCAACGAGTATGTTGGATCCTGAGGGACGTAGAGAACTAATTGAGACAGTAAAAGGAATTCGAAAAGACTATGATATGACGGTCATTTCCATTACACATGATTTGGAAGAAGTTGCCATGAGTGATCGTGTGTTGATCATGAAAAAAGGGTCAATTGAATCAACTAGTAGTCCAAGGGAGCTTTTCTCTCGAAATGATTTGGATCAAATTGGATTAGACGATCCTTTTGCTAATCAATTAAAATATTCTTTGAGCCAGAATGGCTATGATTTGCCTGAAAATTATTTGACAGAAAGTGAGCTAGAGGATAAGCTATGGGAATTGCTCTAGAAAATGTGAGTTTTACGTATCAAGAAGGGACTCCCTTAGCCTCAACAGCTTTGTCGGATGTTTCCTTGACGATTGAAGATGGTTCTTATACGGCTTTAATTGGGCACACAGGTAGCGGCAAATCGACTATTTTACAACTTTTAAATGGTTTATTGGTGCCAAGTCAAGGAAGTGTACGAGTTTTTGATACCTTAATCACCTCGACTTCTAAAAATAAAGATATTCGTCAAATTAGAAAACAGGTTGGCTTGGTATTTCAGTTTGCTGAAAATCAGATTTTTGAAGAAACGGTTTTGAAAGACGTTGCTTTTGGACCGCAAAATTTTGGAGTTTCTGAAGAAGATGCGGAGCAGATTGCTCGTGAGAAACTGGATCTGGTTGGAATTGATGAATCACTTTATAATCGTAGTCCGTTTGAGCTATCAGGTGGCCAAATGAGGCGTGTCGCCATTGCAGGCATACTTGCCATGGAACCAGCCATATTAGTCTTAGATGAGCCCACAGCAGGCCTAGATCCCCTGGGAAGAAAAGAGCTGATGAATTTGTTCAAAAAACTCCACCAGTCAGGGATGACCATTGTCTTGGTAACGCATTTGATGGATGATGTTGCTGAATATGCAAATCAAGTCTATGTGATGGAAAAGGGACATTTAGTTAAGGGTGGTAAACCAAGTGATGTCTTTCAAGATGTTGTTTTTATGGAAGAAGTGCAGTTGGGAGTACCTAAAATTACGGCCTTTTGTAAACGATTAGCTGATAGAGGCGTGTCATTTAAACGATTACCGATTAAGATAGAGGAGTTCAAGGAGTCGCTAAATGGATAGTATGATTTTGGGGCGTTATATCCCAGGGGATTCAATTGTTCACCGATTGGATCCACGTAGCAAATTGCTTACTATGATGCTACTGATTTTAATCGTTTTTTGGGCTAATAATCCCTTGACGAATCTAATTCTTTTTATAGCGACAGGGATATTTATTGCCTTGTCAGGAGTATCTCTTTCATTTTTTATTCAGGGCTTGAAGTCTATGTTTTTCTTGATTGCCTTCACAACTATTTTTCAACTGTTTTTCATTTCTAATGGGAATGTTTTATTTGAGTTTTCATTTGTGAGAATCACGGATTATGCTTTGCAACAAGCTGGAATTATTTTTTGTCGCTTTGTATTGATTATTTTCTTTTCAACTTTGTTAACCTTAACGACCATGCCCTTAAGTTTGGCATCAGCTGTCGAAGCTTTATTAGCACCTTTAAAGCGTGTGAAAGTTCCAGTTCATGAAATTGGATTAATGCTGTCCATGAGTTTGCGTTTTGTTCCGACCTTAATGGATGATACGACGCGGATTATGAATGCGCAGAAAGCGCGTGGAGTGGATTTTGGTGAAGGAAGTATTGTTCAAAAGGTGAAGGCTATGATTCCCATTTTGATTCCTCTTTTTGCGACAAGTTTAAAACGTGCGGATTCCTTGGCTATTGCTATGGAAGCGCGTGGTTATCAGGGAGGAAAAGGCAGAAGTCAATACCGACAACTGAAATGGACTCGAAAGGATACGCTGACTATTCTGGTTATTATCGTACTTGGTTGTTGCTTATTTTTCTTAAAATCTTAGTAGCTTTCAGGAATTGATAAAAAGTTACTGTAACAGTTTTTGATATAAAGGTAGGGATATGAACCGTTTTAAAAAATCAAAATATGTCATTATTGTTTTTGTCACTGTTCTGCTTGTGTCAGCTCTCTTAGCGACGACTTATTCAAGTACAATTGTGACAAAATTAGGAGATGGAATCTCATTGGTTGATAGGGTTGTGCAAAAACCGTTTCAGTGGTTTGATTCTGTCAAATCAGATTTGGCTCATTTGACACGAACTTATAATGAAAATGAAAGTTTGAAGAAACAGATTTACCAATTAGAAGTTAAATCAAATGAGGCGGAAAGTTTAAAGGCGGAAAATGAACAACTGCGCCAATTGCTTGATATGAAGTCCAAATTGCAAGCTACAAAGACTTTGGCAGCAGATGTTATTATGCGTTCTCCGGTATCTTGGAAGCAGGAGTTGACCTTGGATGCAGGCAAATCAAAAGGGGCTTCTGAGAGTATGTTAGCCATTGCAAATGGTGGTTTGATTGGGAGTGTCTCAAAAGTAGAGGAGAACTCTACCATGGTCAACCTTCTGACAAATACGGAAAATGCTGCTAAGATTTCTGTTAAAATTCAACATGGTTCTACTACAATTTATGGGATTATTGTTGGCTATAACAAAGAAAATGAAGTTCTTAAAATTAGCCAATTAAATAGTAATAGCGATATTAGTGCAGGCGATAAGGTGACAACTGGTGGATTAGGAAACTTTAATGTTGCTGATATTCCTGTTGGTGAAGTGGTTGCCACAACGCATAGTACGGACTATTTGACACGAGAAGTAACTGTTAAATTGAGTGCAGATACTCATAATGTGAGTGTGATAGAATTGGTGGGGAATTCATAATGAGACAGTTGAAGCGAGTTGGAGTATTTTTATTGCTTCCTTTCTTTGTTCTAATTGATGCCCATATTAGCCAGCTTCTGGGTTCATTCTTTCCCCATGTGCAGTTAGTTAGTCATTTTCTATTTTTATTTCTCTTATTTGAGACGATTGAAGTATCAGAGTATCTCTATTTAGCCTATTGTTTTGTAGTGGGTTTGGTTTATGACATTTACTTTTTCCACTTGATAGGGATTGCGACTCTGTTATTTGTCTTGTTGGGGGCATTTCTCCATAAATTTAATAGTGTTATTTTATTGAATCGTTGGATGAGAATGCTGGCAATTATTGTCATGACTTTTCTATTTGAGATGGGAGCCTATATACTTGCATTGGTGGTAGGTTTAACTGTGGATAGTATGTCTTTGTTTATAGTCTATAGTTTAGTACCATCAATGATTTTGAACCTTATATGGATGATTATTTTTCAGTTTATTTTTGAAAAATTTTACCTATAAGAAAGAAATAAAAATGTAACAAAGGCGTAATATTCATTAGGCCTTTTTTTGGTATACTAGTAATGTCTTTAAAAGAAGGAGTATCTACGAAATATGAAGAAAAAAATCTTAGCGTCACTTTTACTAAGTACAGTAATGGTTTCTCAAGCAGCTGTTTTAACAACTGCGCATGCAGAAACTACTGATGACAAAATTGCTGCTCAAGATAATAAAATTAGCAACTTAACAGCACAACAACAAGAAGCCCAAAAACAAGTTGATCAAGTTCAGGAGCAAGTATCTGCTATTCAAACAGAGCAATCAAACTTGCAATCTGAAAATGATAGACTACAAGAAGAATCTAAAAAGCTTGAGGGTGAAATTACAGAACTTTCTAAGAATATTGTATCTCGCAATGATTCATTACAAAAACAAGCTCGTAGTGCTCAAACAAATGGAGCTGCAACAAATTACATTAATACAATTGTAAACTCAAAATCAATTACAGAAGCTATTTCACGTGTTGCTGCAATGAGTGAAATCGTATCTGCAAACAACAAAATGTTGGAACAACAAAAAGAAGATAAAAAAGCTATTTCCGAAAAACAAGTAGCAAACAATGATGCAATTAATACAGTTATTGCAAATCAGCAAAAACTAGCTGATGATGCTCAATCATTAACTACAAAACAAGCTGAGTTGAAAGCTGCAGAATTGAATCTTGCTGCTGAAAAGGCTACTGCAGAGGATGAAAAAGCAAGTTTACTTGAGAAAAAAGCTGCAGCAGAAGCAGAAGCTAAAGCAGCAGCAGAAGCAGAAGCAGCTTATAAAGCTAAACAAGCAAGTCAACAACAAAAAGTCGTTGCTTCTGGAAATACAACTTTTACAGCAGAAGTTCAAGCAGTATCAACTACTTCTTCGTCATCTAGTTCGTCTGAATCATCTTCAAGTAGTGCTTCAGCGGAATCAACAAGCTATACTCCTGCACCAGTGAAACAACGTCCGACATATAGTACAAATGCATCAAGCTATCCTGTAGGTCAATGTACATGGGGAGTAAAAACTTTAGCACCATGGGCTGGTGATTACTGGGGTAATGGCGGTCAATGGGCTGCAAGTGCAGCAGCTGCAGGTTTCCGTACAGGTTCTACACCACAAGTTGGCGCGATTGCATGTTGGGATGATGGAGGATACGGTCACGTAGCAGTTGTTACAGCAGTTGAATCATCAACTCGTATTCAAGTTTCTGAGTGTAACTATGATGGAAGTGGAACTCAACCAATCGGAAATTATCGTGGATGGTTTAATCCGACAGCATCAAGAGGTACTGTAAGATACATTTATCCAAACTAATATACTGATTATTACTATACAAAGGGTGAGATCTTATTAATCTCACCCTTTGTATAGTGCTGGAAAAATTAATTTCATTATATAATTACTTGAACTTATTTTCTATTTTTATAATTATTTAATTAAAGTAAAATGAAACGTAGAAATTTAGTACGAGTGTAGCATGTTAATAAAAAATGGTTTCTAAGGGAGTCGGTGTTGAAGTTATGTTTAGGTATAAAATAAATGTTGATGTTAAAGAGTGGGATTTATTTTTAGAAAATCATCCTCAAGGAAATTTATTGCAGAGTAGTGATTGGTCCAAGATAAAGGATACTTGGGGGAACGAGAGAGTTGGCTTTTATAAAGATAATCAATTAGTTGGAGTAGCAAATATCTTAATTCAACCGCTACCATTAGGATTCTCTATGTTTTATATTCCACGAGGTCCAGTAATTGACTATGAAGATAAAGAACTTCTGAAATTTGTTCTTTTAACGTTGAAAAAACTTGCTAAAAAAAACCATGCAATAATGGTTAAATTTGACCCAAGTTTATTTATCAGTAGAGGTCTTATTGACCAAGAAACTGTCCAAAATTCTATGACTTTAGCAATTGTCGAAGAACTGAAAAAAAATAAAGTTTATTGGACAGGCTTAACAAAGGATATGGCAGAAAATATACAACCACGTTTTCAAGCTAATATTCATAAAGAAAATTTCTCACTGGATCAACTTTCTAAGTCTACTAGACAGGCTATCCGAACTGCAAGAAATAAAGGATTGGAAGTAAAGTTTGGTGGACTTGATTTATTAGATGAATTTTCATTTTTAATGAAGAAAACAGAGTCTCGCAAGAATATCAGTTTACGAGGCAAAGATTATTATCAGAAGTTACTGGATACTTATCCTGACCACTCCTTTATCACACTGAGCTATTTAGATCTACCTAATAGACTGAAAGAAGTTGAGCGGCAACTCGAAAAGAATCTAAAAACAGCGCAGAAGTTTACAGATAAAACGAAAGAAGGTAAAATAAAAGAGAATCAGCAAGAGAGAAAACGATTAGAGGAAGAAATTTCTTTTCTTAAGAACCATATTGACAGAGGGGATAGTATTGTCCCATTGTCTGGTACTTTAACTATCGAATTTGGGAAAACTTCTGAGAACTTATATGCTGGAATGAATGAAGAATTTAGACACTATCAACCTGCTATTCCTACATGGTTTGAGACAGCACAACATTCTTTTGAACGAGGGGCTGAGACTCATAATATGGGTGGAATTGAAAACAATTTAGAGGGTGGGTTAATTAGCTTTAAATCCAAGTTTAATCCCACTATCGAGGAATTTGCTGGTGAGTTTAATTATCCAACTAGTTCATTATATTTTTTGTTTAATCTAGCTTATAAAATTCGTAAGAAACTTAGAAGTATATAAGACAAACTAATTATTTTGCCACTATATTAAATTTAAAAAAATTTAGCTATTAGAGCATCTCAGCAGTATATGTTGGGATGTTTTAAATTTAGAGTTTTTATTAGTAATTTAATGCTAAATTCCCAAACTAATTTCCACTTTGGCCATCCAAGTGGAAGTTACTTTGAGAAGTTAGCAGAAATTATCTACTTTAAAAATCTACTAAAATGGCTTGAAAATATTGAAAAAGTATGGTAAAATGAAACTTGTCGTGTGAACGATAATACTCATTCTTGATGAATTGTGAAACAGTTGCCCTTGGGTCGTTTTGCGAGTTGAAGTCAAGAAGAGGAAAAAAACAAAAAGGAGAAATACTCATGGCAGTAATTTCAATGAAACAACTTCTTGAGGCTGGTGTACACTTTGGTCACCAAACTCGTCGCTGGAACCCTAAGATGGCTAAGTACATCTTCACTGAGCGTAACGGAATCCACGTTATCGACTTGCAACAAACTGTAAAATACGCAGACCAAGCATACGATTTCATGCGTGATGCAGCAGCTAACGATGCAGTTGTATTGTTTGTTGGTACTAAGAAACAAGCGGCTGATGCAGTTGCTGAAGAAGCAGTACGTTCAGGTCAATACTTCATCAACCACCGTTGGTTGGGTGGCACTCTTACAAACTGGGGAACAATCCAAAAACGTATCGCTCGTTTGAAAGAAATCAAACGTATGGAAGAAGATGGAACTTTCGAAGTTCTTCCTAAGAAAGAAGTTGCACTTCTTAACAAACAACGTGCACGTCTTGAAAAATTCTTGGGTGGTATCGAAGATATGCCTCGTATCCCAGATGTGATGTACGTAGTTGACCCACATAAAGAGCAAATCGCTGTTAAAGAAGCTAAAAAATTGGGAATCCCAGTTGTAGCGATGGTTGACACAAACACTGATCCAGATGATATCGATGTAATCATCCCAGCTAACGATGATGCTATCCGCGCTGTTAAATTGATCACAGCTAAATTGGCTGATGCTATCATCGAAGGACGTCAAGGTGAAGATGCAGCAGCAGTTGAAGCAGAATTTGCAGCTTCTGAAGCTCAAGCAGATTCAATTGAAGAAATCGTTGAAGTTGTAGAAGGCGACAACGCTTAATTCATATAAATAGTAATTACCTAGGAGGGCGGGGCTTAGCCCGGCTCTCCTATTTTTAAAAAATATAGGAGAATCAAAATGGCAGAAATTACAGCTAAACTTGTAAAAGAGTTGCGTGAAAAATCTGGTGCCGGAGTTATGGACGCTAAAAAAGCGCTTGTAGAAACAGACGGTGACATCGAAAAAGCGATTGAATTGCTTCGTGAAAAGGGTATGGCTAAGGCAGCTAAGAAAGCTGACCGTGTTGCTGCAGAAGGTTTGACTGGTGTTTACGTTAACGGTAATGTTGCAGCAGTTATTGAAGTAAACGCTGAAACTGACTTCGTTGCGAAAAATGCTCAATTCGTTGAATTGGTAAATACTACAGCTAAAGTTATTGCTGAAGGAAAACCTGCTAATAATGAAGAAGCACTTGCTTTGACAATGCCTTCAGGTGAAACTCTTGAAGCTGCATACGTATCTGCAACAGCAACTATCGGAGAAAAAATCTCATTCCGTCGCTTTGCATTGATTGAAAAAACAGACGCACAACACTTTGGAGCATACCAACATAACGGTGGACGTATCGGTGTTATTTCAGTTGTTGAAGGTGGAGACGAAGCACTTGCTAAACAATTGTCAATGCACATCGCAGCGATGAAACCAACAGTTCTTTCTTACAAAGAATTGGATGAGCAATTCGTTAAAGATGAGTTGGCACAATTGAACCACGTTATCGACCAAGATAACGAAAGCCGTGCAATGGTTAACAAACCAGCTCTTCCACACTTGAAGTATGGATCAAAATCTCAATTGACTGATGAAGTAATTGCTCAAGCTGAAGCTGACATCAAAGCTGAGTTGGCTGCAGAAGGCAAACCAGAAAAAATCTGGGACAAAATTATCCCAGGTAAAATGGATCGCTTCATGCTTGACAACACTAAAGTTGACCAAGCTTACACACTTCTTGCACAAGTTTACATCATGGATGACAGCAAGACAGTTGAAGCATACCTTGAATCAGTTAACGCTTCAGTAGTTGAGTTCGCTCGCTTTGAAGTTGGTGAAGGTATCGAGAAAGCTGCAAACGACTTTGAAGCTGAAGTTGCAGCTACAATGGCAGCAGCCTTGAATAACTAATAATAAAAAGGAAGCCAAATTGCTTCCTTTTTTCTATGCAGTCGATTTTTATAGGGAGGTGTTCCTATTTTTAAGGTATAAATAAAAAGCCCTATAATAAGGGCTAAGTATATTTAGGAGACTACACTTCAAATTCATAGAGTGCTGTAGAGAGATAACGTTCACCGTTATCTGGTGCTAGAGCAAGAACTTTTTTACCTGTACCTAATTTCTTGGCAACCTCGATTGCTCCGTAGATAGCTGCAGCTGAAGAAATACCAACAAGGAATCCTTCTTTTCCACCAATCTCACGGCCGAGTGCTAGTGCATCGTCTGATGTTACACGAACAATACCATCATAGGCATTTGTATCAAGTGTATCAGGAATAAATCCAGCTGAGATACCTTGAATTTTGTGTGGTCCAGGTTTTTCACCAGATAGAATAGCAGATTCGTCTGCCTCTACTGCAAAAACTTGAATGTTAGAATTTGCTGATTTGAGTGCATGAGAAACACCAGAAATGGTTCCACCGGTACCCACTCCAGCAACAAAGGCATCTAGTCCATCTTTACCGAAAGCAGCTAGTATTTCAGCTCCTGTTGTTCTTTCGTGTACTTCTGGATTTGCTGGGTTGTCAAATTGAAGAGGAAGGAAACCATCACGTTCAGCAGCGATTTCTTGAGCCTTAGCAATAGCACCTTTCATTCCTTCGCTACCAGGAGTAAGGACGAGTTCAGCACCATAGGCTTGGATAATCTTACGTCGTTCCACACTCATAGTTTCAGGCATAACGATAACAACTTTATACCCTTTAGCAGCCCCTACCCATGAAAGTCCAATACCAGTGTTTCCACTTGTTGCTTCAACAATAGTAGAACCAGGTTTCAGAATACCGTCTTGTTCAGCTTTTTCAATCATGCTAAGAGCAATACGGTCTTTTACAGAAGAACCAGGGTTGAATGCTTCAAGTTTTACATAGACATCTGCAGCACCTTCTGGCACAATGTTGTTGAGTTTAACAATCGGAGTTTGACCGATTAGTTCAGTAATGTTGTTATAAATAGACATATGAATACCTCTTTGTATAAGATATTTCTAGTATAACGCTATCTATACCATTTGTAAAATATAGAAATCCTATCGAAGTGATAGGATTTTTTTATATCACAGGTCTAATCCATTAATTTTTAAGCGATTGTGATAGGCTAATTCTAGTAAATAGGTGTAAAGTGGAACGATATCCGTTTTCTTAGGAAATTCAAATTTATGAGAACTAAAATGCTCATTATGAGCTTTTAGAAAGACATTTTCTAAATAAGTAATAGTAATTTCACTATCATCTATACCTGCTCCAGCAGTTTCCATTTCAACGTTAACAATGTTCATCAAAAAGATTGATTTAATAGACATCTTACGACCGGTAGCGCCTTGTTTATCTGTAAAGATAATACGTATATTTGTAAATATAATTGAGTCACGAATCAGTTTATATCCACTTTGAATTTCTTCATTTTCTAGTAGATATTGTCCATATTCTTTGATAAGAGTTTCTTTGTTTTGCTCGCTAAAGTTACCAGCGAGTCCTTGAATGAATTTTCCAAATGCCATATTTTTCTCCTTTGTTTACACTAAGTTTACAGAAACTTCAACTTCGCGTAAACCTTGATCCATTAAAGTGACTTTTCCATTAAAAAACTCTACAAGTGCAGCTTTAATATTCTCTTTTTCTTCTTTATCAACATAAATCATCGTATCGACTTGATCTGTAAAGTTTGTTTCAAGTTCCATAATATCATGTTCCTTAAGAAAGTTACTATACTCTTGATACTGAGCGTAAGACATTTGAATAGCAATGCCAGCCTGTTCCTTTATTTCAATGATGCCAATTTCTTTGACAGCTAAGGCAACACTGCCAGCGTAAGCACGAATCAATCCTCCAGCGCCTAGCTTAATGCCTCCAAAGTAGCGTGTCACTACTACACAGACATTAGTAAGATTGTGATTTTCTAGTACCCCAAGCATAGGAACGCCAGCAGTCCCACTGGGCTCACCATCATCACTTGTACGTTTGATTTCACTACGTTCCCCAATAATGAAGGCAGAGCAGTTATGAGTAGCTTTGTAGTGCTCTTTCTTGATGGAAGTAATGAAGTCACGAGCCTCTTCTTCGCTATAAACACGCTTGGCATGACAGATAAAGCGGGATTTTTTGATTTCTTCTTGGACTTGTCCGTCCTCTTTAATTGTTCTAAATTCCATGATTTAATTGTACTAAAAAATCATCTAAAGCGCTAGGTTTTTACGAATAAAGAAGTATGAAAGTAAATCCAAATTATCTCAGTCGGTTGTTTACGGAGAATGAATTAACAGAAGAGGAACGTCAGTTGGCGGAGAAACTTCCAGCAATGAGAAAGGAGAAAGGGAAACTTTTCTGTCAACGTTGTGATAGTGCTATTTTAGATGAATGGTATTTGCCCATCGGTGCTTACTATTGTCGAGAGTGCTTAATTATGAAGAGAGTTAGGAGTGATCAATCTTTATACTATTTCCCACAGGAGGATTTTCCGAAGCAAGATGTTCTTAAATGGCGAGGTCAATTAACTCCTTTTCAAGAGAAGGTGTCAAAGGGATTGATTCAAGCGGTAGATAAGCAGGAACCAACCTTGGTTCACGCTGTAACAGGAGCTGGAAAGACAGAGATGATTTACCAAGTTGTGGCTAAAGTGATTGATGAAGGTGGTGCAGTTTGTTTGGCCAGCCCTAGAATCGATGTGTGTTTGGAGCTGTATAAGCGACTGCAAGATGATTTTGCTTGCGAGATAGCTTTACTACACGGAGAATCAGAACCGTATTTTCGAACACCATTAGTTGTTGCGACGACACATCAGTTATTGAAGTTTTATCAAGCTTTTGATTTGCTGATAGTGGATGAAGTAGATGCTTTTCCTTATGTTGACAATCCCACACTTTACCATGCTGTCAAGAATAGTGTAAAGGAGAATGGACTGAGAATCTTTTTAACAGCGACTTCGACTGATGAGTTAGATAGGAAGGTTCGCATAGGAGAACTAAAACGATTGAGCTTGCCAAGACGATTTCATGGAAATCCGTTGATTATTCCTAAACCTGTCTGGTTATCGGATTTTAATCACTGTTTAGAGAAAAATCGGTTGTCACCAAAGTTAAAGTCCTATATTGAGAAGCAGAGAAAGACAGCTTATCCGTTACTCATTTTTGCTTCAGAAATTAAGAAAGGGGAGCAGTTAAAAGAAATCTTACAGGAGCAATTTCCAAATGAGAAAATTGGCTTTGTATCTTCTGTAACAGAAGATAGATTAGAGCAGGTACAAGCTTTTCGAGATGGAGAACTGACAATACTTATCAGTACGACAATATTGGAGCGTGGAGTTACCTTCCCTTGTGTGGATGTTTTCGTAGTAGAGGCCAATCATCGCCTTTTTACCAAGTCTAGCTTGATTCAGATTGGTGGACGAGTTGGGCGAAGCATGGATAGACCGACAGGAGATTTGCTTTTCTTCCATGATGGGTTAAATACTTCAATCAAGAAGGCAATTAAGGAAATTCAGCAGATGAATAAGGAGGCGAGTCTATGAAGTGCTTATTGTGTGGGGAGACTATGAAGGCTGTTTTAACTTTTAGTAGTCTCTTACTTCTGAAGAATGATGACTCTTGTCTTTGTTCAGACTGTGACTCTACTTTTGAGAGGATTGGAGAAGAGAATTGTCCAAACTGTATGAAAACAGGATTGTCAACGAAGTGTCAAGATTGTCAATTTTGGTGTAAAGAAGGAGTTGAGGTCAGTCATAGAGCGATTTTTACTTACAATCAAGCTATGAAGGATTTTTTCAGTCGGTATAAGTTTGATGGAGATTTCCTTTTAAGAAAAGTGTTCGCTTCATTTTTAAGTGAGGAGTTAAAAAAGTACAAAGAGTATCAATTTGTCGTAATTCCCCTAAGTCCTGAAAGATTACTTGAGAGGGGATTTAACCAGGTTGAAGGTTTAGTTGAAGTAGCAGGGTTCTCTTTTCAAGACTTACTGGATAAGGGAGAAGAGAGAGCTAGTTATTCTAAAAGTCGTTCAGAACGCTTGGGGACAGAACTTCCTTTCTTTATTAAAAGTGGAGTTACTATTCCTAAAAAAATCTTACTTATAGATGACATTTATACTACTGGAACAACTATAAATCGTGTGAAGAAACTGTTGGAAGAGGCTGGTGCTGAGGATGTAAAAACATTTTCCCTTGTAAGATGAGAAAAAAATTTGCAAAACTAAAATGAAAGCGTTATAATGAAATCAGAAAAACAAAAATGTTTAGAAAGAAGGTACTCATATGATTAAATATAGTATCCGTGGTGAAAACCTAGAAGTAACAGAAGCAATTCGTGATTATGTAGTTTCTAAACTCGAAAAGATCGAAAAGTATTTTCAAGCTGAACAAGAGTTGGATGCTCGAGTTAACTTGAAGGTGTATCGTGAAAAAACGGCTAAAGTGGAGGTGACGATTCCGCTTGGCTCAATTACTCTTCGTGCAGAAGATGTGTCTCAAGATATGTATGGTTCAATTGACCTTGTAACCGATAAAATTGAACGTCAGATTCGTAAAAATAAAACAAAAATCGAGCGTAAAAATAAAAATAAGGTAGCAACTAGTCAATTATTTACAGATGCTTTGGTGGAAGATACAAATGTTGCCCAATCCAGAGTTGTTCGTTCAAAACAAATTGATTTAAAACCAATGGATTTGGAAGAAGCTATTCTACAGATGGATTTGTTGGGACATGATTTCTTTATCTATGTGGATGTTGAAGATCAGACAACCAATGTGATTTATCGTCGTGAAGATGGCGAGATTGGCTTGTTAGAAGTTAAAGAATCTTAATTTCAATATGTGTAAAGGAAGGTTTACTAAATTGTAAACCTCCTTTTTCTTATAATTGATAGAATTACTGATTACACTTTTAAAAAGTCGCTTTTTGGTGGTTATTATGGTATAATGGGTGCCAAGAGGTTTGGAATGAAAAAATTTTATGTAAGTCCTATTTTCCCCTTAATATTAGGAATAGTGGCGTTCGGAGTGCTATCTGTGCAACTTGTTTTTGTAACGAATACACTGGTAACGCTATTTCTTTTGCTACTTATTTTGGGTTCATATATTTTACTATTCATCCATCAGAGAGACTACTACTCAAAGAGTGAAGTAGAACAAATCCAGTATGTAAACCACCAAGCTGAAGATAGTTTGACAACTTTGTTAGAACAGATGCCTGTCGGAGTTATTAAACTAGACTTATCGTCAGGTGAAGTTGAATGGTTCAATCCTTACGCTGAATTGATTTTGACTAATGAAGTGGGGGAGATTGATGTTGCATTAATTCAAACAATTATAAAGGCGTCTGTGGGGAATCCAGGTTCTTATGCCACCTTGGGTGAGACTCGCTATTCGGTTCATATGGACAAGGTATCTGGTGTTCTTTACTTCTTTGATGTGTCTGGAGAATACGAAGCGACTGTTGAGTTAGTGACGAGTCGTCCGGTTATTGGAATTGTTTCCGTTGATAACTATGACGATTTAGAAGATGCGACATCGGAGTCTGACATTAGTCATATTAACAGTTTTGTAGCCAATTTTGTTTCAGAATTTGCTGGGAAGCATGCCATGTTCTCCCGTCGAGTAAGTATGGATCGTTTTTATCTGTTTACGGACTACACGGTGCTTGAGGGCTTGATGAATGATAAATTTTCTGTTATTGATGCATTCAGAGAAGAGTCGAAACAGAGACAGTTGCCCTTGACCTTAAGTATGGGATTTTCTTATGGTGATGGAAATCATGATGAGATAGGGAAAGTTGCATTGCTCAACTTGAACTTGGCTGAAGTGCGTGGTGGCGACCAAGTGGTTGTTAAGGAAAACGACGAGACGAAAAATCCAGTTTATTTTGGTGGTGGGTCTGCTGCCTCAATCAAACGTACACGGACTCGTACGCGTGCTATGATGACGGCTATTTCAGATAAGGTTCGTAGTGTGGATCAGGTTTTTGTAGTTGGTCACAAAAATCTAGATATGGATGCTCTTGGCTCTGCTGTAGGTATGCAGTTGTTTGCCAGCAATGTGACTGAAAATAGTTATGCTATTTATGACGAAGAACAAATGTCGCCGGATATTGAACGAGCTGTTTCATTCTTAGAAAAAGAAGGAGTTACAAAGTTGTTGTCTGTTAAGGACGCAATGGGGATGGTGACCAATCGTTCTTTGTTGATTCTTGTAGACCATTCAAAGACAGCTTTAACTTTATCAAAAGATTTTTATGATTTATTTACCCAAACCATCGTCATCGACCACCACAGACGGGATCAGGATTTCCCAGATAATGCAGTTATCACTTATATCGAAAGTGGTGCAAGTAGTGCCAGTGAGTTGGTAACGGAATTGATTCAGTTCCAGAATTCTAAGAAAAATCGTTTGAGTCGTATGCAAGCAAGTGTTTTAATGGCTGGTATGATGTTGGATACTAAAAATTTCACCTCACGAGTGACTAGTCGGACATTTGATGTTGCTAGCTATCTCAGAACGAGAGGAAGTGATAGTATTGCTATCCAAGAAATTGCTGCGACAGATTTTGAAGAATATCGTGAGGTCAATGAACTGATTTTACAAGGGCGTAAATTAGGTTCAGATGTACTAATAGCAGAGGCTAAGGACTCGAAATGTTATGATACAGTTGTTATTAGTAAGGCAGCAGATGCCATGTTAGCTATGTCAGGTATTGAAGCGAGTTTTGTTCTTGCGAAGAATACACAAGGATTTATCTCTATCTCAGCTCGCAGTCGTAGTAAGCTGAATGTACAACGGATTATGGAAGAGCTGGGAGGTGGAGGCCACTTTAATTTGGCAGCAGCTCAAATTAAGGATTTAACCTTGTCAGAAGCAGGTGAAAAACTGACAGAAATTGTATTAAATGAAATAAAGGAAAAGGAGAAAGAAGAATGAAAGTAATCTTTTTAGCAGATGTCAAAGGAAAAGGTAAAAAAGGCGAAATTAAGGAAGTACCAACAGGGTATGCGCAAAACTTTCTTATCAAAAAGAGTCTAGCCAAAGAAGCGACTGCTCAAGCTGTAGGTGAACTTCGTGGTAAACAAAAATCTGAAGAAAAAGCTCATGCTGAGATGATTGCAGAAGCAAAAGCAATTAAAGCTCAACTTGAAGCAGAAGAAACGGTTGTAGAATTCGTTGAAAAGGTTGGTCCAGATGGCCGTACCTTTGGTTCTATTACCAATAAGAAAATTGCAGAAGAATTGCAAAAGCAATTTGGAATTAAGATTGATAAACGTCATATTCAAGTACAAGCTCCGATTCGAGCAGTTGGATTGATTGATGTACCAGTGAAAATCTATCAAGATATCACAAGTGTAATCAATCTTCGTGTGAAAGAAGGGTAAATTTACACTTTCTTGACAAGATTGTAAAAGGAAGGGAAGTATGATGGCAGAAGTAGAAGAGTTACGAGTACAACCTCAAGATATCTTAGCTGAGCAATCCGTTTTAGGGGCTATCTTTATTGACGAGAGTAAGCTTGTTTTTGTGCGAGAATATATTGAGTCTCGGGACTTTTTTAAGTATGCCCATCGTTTGATTTTTCAAGCTATGGTCGATTTATCCGATCGTGGCGATGCTATAGATGCAACAACGGTTCGTACCATTCTTGATAATCAAGGTGATTTACAGAATATTGGTGGCCTGTCTTACTTGGTTGAGATTGTCAATTCTGTGCCAACTTCTGCTAACGCGGAGTATTATGCTAAAATTGTTGCAGAAAAGGCTATGTTACGGCGATTAATCGCCAAGTTGACAGAGTCTGTCAATCAAGCTTACGAGGCTTCGCAACCAGCTGATGAAATCATTGCTCAGGCAGAAAAAGGACTGATTGATGTTAGTGAAAATGCTAATCGAAGTGGATTTAAGAACATTCGAGATGTGTTGAATGTCAACTTTGGAAATCTGGAGGCTCGCTCTCAACAAACGACTGATATTACAGGTATTGCTACGGGCTATCGTGATTTGGATCATATGACGACTGGACTTCATGAGGAGGAGTTAATTATCCTGGCAGCCCGTCCAGCGGTTGGTAAGACAGCCTTTGCCTTGAATATCGCTCAGAATATTGGGACTAAGTTGGACAAAACGGTTGCTATCTTTTCGCTTGAAATGGGTGCGGAAAGTCTAGTAGACCGTATGTTGGCGGCAGAAGGCTTGGTCGAGTCCCATTCTATCCGTACAGGTCAATTGACCGATGAGGAATGGCAAAAGTATACCATTGCTCAAGGGAATCTAGCCAACGCGAGTATCTATATCGATGATACTCCAGGGATTCGGATTACAGAGATTCGTTCTCGTTCTCGTAAACTGGCTCAAGAAACTGGAAATCTTGGTTTGATTTTGATAGACTATTTGCAGCTTATAACGGGAACTGGTCGAGAAAATCGTCAACAAGAGGTTTCAGAAATTTCACGTCAGTTGAAAATCCTAGCCAAGGAACTGAAAGTTCCAGTAATCGCTCTCAGTCAGCTTTCTCGTGGTGTAGAACAACGTCAGGATAAGAGACCGGTCTTGTCTGATATTCGTGAATCTGGGTCTATTGAGCAGGACGCTGATATCGTAGCCTTTCTTTATCGCGACGACTACTATGAGCGTGGTGGTGAAGAAGAGGAAGGCATACCAAATAATAAGGTAGAAGTTATTATCGAGAAAAACCGTAGTGGAGCTCGTGGAACGGTGGAATTAATTTTCCAAAAAGAATACAATAAATTTTCAAGTATCTCAAAGAGGGAGGCATAAGATGTCAGATGCATTTACAGATGTAGCCAAGATGAAAAAAATCAAAGAAGAAATTAAGGCACATGAGGGACAAGTCGTAGAAATGACTTTGGAGAATGGTCGTAAGCGCCAAAAAAATAGATTGGGTAAGTTAATTGAGGTTTATCCATCCCTATTTATCGTTGAATTTGGGAACGTTGAAGGAGATAAACAAGCTAATGTTTACGTTGAATCCTTTACTTACTCAGATATCCTTACAGAAAAGAATTTGATTCATTATTTTGATTAAAGTGAGAAATTTTCTCACTTTTTATTTTTTCTCCGAATAGTTTAAGTGAAGGTAATCTTCGATTTATATTATTTTTCAAGGAGGAAGAATGAAAAGTTCACCATTTAAAGTAACAGAGTCAGGATTTTCTATTAGAAAGTCAGTTAAAAAGGTTGTTCCTTTTTTAGTAGTAGGATTGATGTTGTCAGCTGGAGAAAGTGTTCATGCCAATTCTGGAGGAAGTGGATCGATTGCGCGTGGGGATGATTATCCTGCTTACTATAAAAATGGTAGCCAGACGATTGATAAGTGGCGGATGTATTCTCGCCAGTGTACTTCTTTTGCAGCCTTTCGCTTGAGTAGTGTGAATGGTTTTGAGCTACCAGGAGCTTATGGGAATGCTAACGAATGGGGATATCGTGCTCGTCGTGAAGGTTATCGTGTCGATAATAAACCAGCAATTGGAGCTATTGCTTGGTCTACAGCAGGGGGCTATGGACATGTTGCTTGGGTTTCAAATGTGATGGGTGATAATATAGAAATTGAGGAATATAACTATGATTATAAAGGTAACTATAATAAACGAATTGTAAAAGCAAGCAAGATGACCGGTTTTATTCATTTTAAAGATATAGCTGGTAATTCAACACAGGTATCAAATAGTTCAAAGGATTTAGCAAGCAATTCTAAGGAAGAGTCAAGTGGTTTTAATGAAGTGTCAAACAATCAAGTTGTAACGATTCAGCCTTCTTATTCAACAAAAGGAACTCATTATTTTAAGACAAAAGCTGCTATCAAAACTCAACCATTATCAACTGCAACTACACTTGCCTATTATGATCCAGGCGAGAGTGTTCATTATGATCAGGTGATAGAAAAGGATGGTTACAAGTGGTTGAGTTATATTTCTTATAGCGGGAGTCGTCGTTATATTCAGTTGGAGGGAGTGACTTCGTCACAGAATCAATCAGTAAATAGCTCTAATCATGGTTCAAATAATGGATTGACTGTGGGTTGGAAGAAAATAAATGGTAGTTGGTATTATTTCAAATCAGATGGTTCTAAGGCGACGGGATGGTTGAAAGATGGTTCTACCTGGTATTATTTGAAATTATCTGGTGAAATGCAGACAGGATGGTTAAAGGAAAATGGGGTTTGGTATTATCTGGATAGTTCAGGGGCAATGAAAACAGGCTGGTATCAAGTTTCTGGTAAGTGGTATTATTCTTACTCTTCAGGTGAGCTAGCTGTTAATACAATAGTAGACGGTTATACTGTAAATCATAATGGTGAGTGGGTTTAATTTTAAGTAATTGAATCTGAACAGGAGAGAAATCTCCTGTTTTTTTGTTTAAAATAGAGTTTTTATGAAGAATTAAGATATCTGAATTGAATTCAAAACTATAATTTACTATAGAAAATGAAAAGAATGGAAAGAAAGAAAAAAGAAAGCTAGTAAAATATGCTTTACTTTCTTGAGAATTTTCCATGTTTTTGAAATATAATATATCAATAACAAAGTATATATAATATAATGTATACCTTGATTTCACTCAAAAAAAGGTTTATAATGTACATAAATATGATTCTTAAAAAGAGGTACACAAGATGAACAAAAAGAAAATGATTTTAACTAGCTTAGCAAGTGTTGCTGTTTTGGGAGCGGCATTTGTTGCATCTCAACCGTCAGTCGTGAAAGCTGATGGCAAACCAGTAGCTACTCAACCTGCTGGAGATTCTCAGTCTACACCTGCGGCTGAAACTCCAAAAACTGAAGTAGAAAAAGCTAAAGAAGCTGAAAAAGAAGCTAACGCTAAAGTTGATGAAGCTCAAGCAAAAGTAGATACGACAACTACTGCAGCTGATGAAGCAACTACTAAGCTTGAAGCAGAGAAAAAAGAAGCAGCAGAAGCTGATGCTGCAAAAATTAAAGCTGAAGAAGCTAAAAAAACTGCTGCTGATGAACTAGCTGCTGCTAAAGAAAAAGCTGCCGAAGCTGATGTTAAAGCTAAAGAAGAAGCTAAAAAAGAAGAAGACGCTAAAAAAGAAGAGGCTGAAGCTAAAGAAACTTTAACTGAAGCTTTGAAACAAATTCCTGATAACGAATTGCTTGACAAAAAAGCAAAAGAAGAATTATTAAATGCTGTAGAAGCTGGTGATTTAAAAGCTGGTGATTTAAAAGCTGGTGATGTTCTTGCTGAATTAGCAGATGATAACGAAAAAGCTGAAGCTAATAAAGAAACTGAGAAAAAATTAAGAAATAAAGACCAAGCTGCTACTGCTGATGCTGGTGCAACTCAAGCTAACCCTTCAACTAAAGATCAACTTCCAGAAGATATTAAAGCTGGGATTGACAAAGCTGAAAAAGCTGATGCTGCTCGTCCTGCATCAGAAAAACTTCAAGATAAAGCTGATGATTTAGGTGAAAATGTTGATGAGCTTAAAAAAGAAGCGGATGCATTAAAATCTGAAGAAGATAAAAAAGCTGATACATTAACTAAGAGAGATGAAACTCTACAAAAAACTAAAAAAGCTCTTGAAACAGCAAAAGCAAATGGTTCATCTGAAGAAATTGTTAAAATTTTAGAAGATGTTGCTAAAAAAGCAGAAGCAGCTCGTGATGCTGCACAAAATGACTTTGATCAAGCTGCTTTAGATACTAAAGCTGTTGCTGACGAATTAAACAAACTTACTGATGAGTACAACAAAACTCTAGAAGAAGTGAAAGCTGCTAAAGAAAAAGAAGCGAACGAGCCAGCTAAACCAGTAGAAGAAGAGCCAGCTAAACCAGCAGAGAAAACAGAAGCTGAAAAAGCTGCTGAAGCTAAAGCAGAAGCGGATGCTAAAGTTGCTGAATTAGAGAAAAAAGTTGCTGAAGAAGCTAAAAAAGTTGAGGAAGCTACTGCTAAAGCTGAAAAAGAAGCTGCTGACGTAACTGCTGCTCAAACTAAAAAAGAAGAAGCTGAAAAAGCTAAAGCTGACGCAGAAGCTGAATTAGCCAAAGCTAAAGAAGAAGCTGAAAAAGCAAAAGCTAAAGTTGAAGAAGAAGTTAAAAAAGAAGAAGAGGCTAAAAAAGAAGAAGCTGAAACTAAAACAGCTCTTAAAGACGCTTTAGATCAACTTGAAGAAGATGCGATTGCAGAAATTCATAAAGATGCAAGTATAACTGATAAAGAAAAAGCAATAGCTGATAAAAAAGCTGAAATTGGTAAAGAAGCTATTCTAGATGCCGTTGAAAAAGGTGATTTATCTGCTAAAGATATTCTAAAAGAATTAGAAAACGACTATAACACTAGAAACAAAGCTCCTGAAAAAGTTGATGAAACTAAAAAATTAGATGCTGAAGAAGCTAAAAAAATTGATGAAGCTGCTAAAAAAGAAGCTTCTAAACCAATCGTTAAAAAACTTACAGATATTGCTGATGATTTAGCTGAAAAAATTGAAAAATTAACTAAAGAAGCTGATAAAGATAAAGCAGATGCTGCTGAAAAAGCTAAGGCAGTAGAAGAGAAAAATGCTGCCTTAGATAAACAAAAAGAAACCTTAGAAAAAGCTAAAGTTGCTCTTGAAACAGCTAAAACGAATAAAGCTGATCAAGATGTTATCGATAAATTACAAGATGCTGTAACTAAACTAGAAGGTTCTGTCGCTTCTGCTAAAGCTTCTGTTGATGAAGCTCAAGCTAAATTTGACGAAGTTAACGAATCATTACAAGCGCGTAAAAATGCAATCGATACACTAACTGACGATTACAACGCAACTTTAGGTTATATCGAAAACTTAAAAGAAGTTCCTAAAGGTGAAGAACCTAAAGATTTCAGTGGTGGCGTAAGTGATGATGAAGCACCTACTGAGCCTGCTAAGGAAGCAGATGAAGTTCCAACTGTTCCTGATGCTCCAGAATTCACTGGTGGGGTAAATCCTGCTGACGCTCCTTCTGACGATGCTAAACAACCTGACGAAGTACCAACTGCTCCTAATGCTCCAGAATTTAATGGTGGAGTAAATCCTAGTGATTCTCCTTCTGACGATGCTAAACAACCTGACGAAGTACCAACTGTTCCTAATGCTCCTGAATTCACTGGTGGGGTAAATCCTGCTGATGCTCCTACGGCTGAAAATGCTCCAGAGTTTAACGGTGGCGTGAATCCTAGTGATTCTCCTTCTGGAGATAATGAATCTGATTTTACTGGTGGGGTAAATGATGCAACACCTCCTACTGTAGCCGATGCTCCAGAATATACAGGCGGCGTTAATGGTTTAGAAGCAGCAATTAATGAAGTTCCAGAATATAAAGGGGGTGCTAACTTTGTCTTAGCAGCTGTTAACGAAGTTCCAGAATATACAGGACCTTTATCTACAAATGATGAAGACCCTGTAGTGAACAATGTTCCAGCATATGGAGAAACAGGAGCACCAGCTGTAAATAATGTTCCGGCGTATGCAGAAACAGGTGCCCCAGCCGTAAATAATGTTCCAGCGTATGCAGAAACAGGAGCGCCAGCTGTAAACAATGTTCCAGCGTATGCAGAAACAGGAGCCCCAGCCGTAAATAATGTTTCAGACTATAAACTGACAACAGTAGGAACTAAGCAAGATCAGACTTATCAAGCGCCAGCAGCAAAAACAGAAGATAAAAAAGAACTTCCAAATACTGGTGGTAAAGATAATGTTGCAGTTACATCATTAGGATTCCTTGGATTGTTCCTTGGTGCTATTCCATTTGTGAAACGTAAAAACTAATTCATTTCGTAGCTTGAAAGAGGGGGAATAACTTCCTTCTCTTTTTATATTATCTTAGTTTCTCTCAGGGAACTCTTCCTAATGGTATTTTTTGGTGCTTTCCTTTATAATGGGTGTATGGATAAGAAAAAATTATTATTGATTGATGGGTCTTCTGTTGCTTTTCGGGCGTTTTTTGCGCTCTATCAGCAGTTGGACCGTTTTAAGAATGCGGCTGGCTTGCATACCAATGCGATTTATGGCTTTCAGTTGATGTTGAGCCATTTGTTGGAGCGGGTTGAGCCGAGTCATATTTTGGTGGCTTTTGATGCGGGTAAGACGACCTTCCGTACAGAGATGTATGCGGACTATAAGGGTGGTCGGGCTAAGACTCCTGATGAGTTTCGTGAGCAATTTCCCTTCATTCGTGAGTTGCTGGATCATATGGGGATTCGTCATTATGAGTTGGCTCAGTATGAGGCGGATGACATCATTGGGACGCTGGATAAACTAGCTGAGCAGGATGGTTTTGATATTACCATTGTCAGTGGGGACAAGGACTTGATTCAGCTGACGGATGAGCATACGGTGGTTGAGATTTCCAAGAAAGGTGTGGCTGAGTTTGAGGCCTTTACGCCAGAATATCTTATGGAAAAGATGGGCATCACACCGACTCAGTTTATCGATCTCAAGGCGCTCATGGGTGATAAGTCGGATAATATCCCTGGGGTGACCAAAATCGGTGAAAAGACGGGTATCAAGCTCTTGCTGGAGCATGGTTCGCTTGAGGGGATTTATGAAAATATTGATGGGATGAAGGCTTCTAAGATGAAGGAAAATCTCATCCATGATAAGGAACAGGCCTTTTTGTCGAAAACACTGGCGACCATTGATACCAAGGCACCGATTGAGATTGGTTTGGATGATTTGGTCTATAGTGGTCCAGATGTGGAAAATCTTGGGAAATTCTACGATGAGATGGGCTTCAAACAGCTCAAGCAGGCTTTAAATGTGTCGTCAGCTGATGTGACTGAGAGTTTGGACTTTACTATTGTTGACCAAGTCTGTCAAGACATGCTGAATGAAGAATCTATCTTCCATTTTGAGCTTTTTGGTGAGAATTACCATACGGATGATTTGGTTGGATTTGCCTGGTCTTGTGGGGATAAGCTCTATGCTACAGATAAACTTGAACTTTTGCAAGAGCCTATTTTCAAGGATTTTTTAGAAAAAACACATCTGAGAGTTTATGATTTTAAAAAGGCCAAAGTTCTCTTGAATCGTTTTGGTGTAGATTTACAGGCGCCTGCTTTTGATAGCCGTTTGGCTAAATACCTCCTTTCGACTGTGGAGGACAATGAAATTGCGACTATTGCTAGTCTTTATGGTCAGACTTACTTGGTCGATGATGAGACCTTCTACGGTAAGGGTGTCAAGAGAGCCATTCCTGCACGTGAGAAATTCTTGGAGCATTTAGCTCGTAAGCTTGCAGTTTTGGTCGAAACAGAGCCTATTTTGCTTGAAAAACTCAGCGAAAATGGGCAATTAGAGCTTCTTTATGATATGGAGCAACCTCTGGCTTTTGTCCTTGCCAAGATGGAAATTGCTGGGATTACGGTCAAGAAAGAGACCTTGCTTGAGATGCAGGCTGAAAATGAGCTTGTCATTGAAAAACTGACTCAGGAGATTTATGAACTGGCTGGTGAGGAGTTTAATATTAACTCGCCTAAGCAGTTGGGCGTGCTTCTCTTTGAAAAATTGGGACTTCCTCTAGAATACACTAAGAAAACCAAGACAGGTTACTCGACAGCGGTGGATGTCTTGGAGCGTCTAGCTCCTATTGCACCGATTGTTAAGAAAATCCTGGATTACCGTCAGATTGCCAAGATTCAATCTACTTATGTGATTGGCTTGCAGGACTGGATTTTGGCTGATGGCAAGATTCATACTCGCTATGTGCAGGATTTGACCCAGACTGGGCGTCTGTCTAGTGTGGATCCAAACTTGCAAAATATTCCTGTGCGATTGGAACAAGGCCGTCTCATTCGTAAGGCTTTTGTGCCTGAGTGGGAGGATAGTGTACTTCTCAGCTCCGACTATTCACAGATTGAATTGCGTGTTTTGGCGCATATTTCTAAAGACGAGCACTTGATTAAGGCTTTTCAAGAGGGGGCAGATATCCATACTTCGACAGCCATGCGGGTCTTTGGCATTGAGCATCCTGAGGATGTGACTCCAAACGACCGTCGCAATGCCAAGGCAGTCAACTTTGGAGTGGTTTACGGGATTTCCGACTTTGGCTTGTCTAATAATTTGGGCATTAGCCGTAAGGAGGCCAAGGCTTACATTGATACCTACTTTGAACGTTTCCCAGGTATTAAAAACTATATGGATGAAGTGGTGCGTGAGGCGCGTGATAAGGGCTATGTAGAGACCCTCTTCAAGCGTCGTCGTGAGTTGCCGGATATCAATTCGCGTAACTTTAACATTCGTGGTTTTGCTGAGAGAACTGCCATTAACTCACCTATCCAGGGTTCGGCAGCAGATATTCTCAAGATTGCCATGATTCAGCTAGATAAAGCCTTGGTTGCAGGTGGTTATCAGACTAAGATGCTGTTGCAAGTGCACGATGAAATCGTCCTTGAAGTGCCTAAATCGGAACTAGCAGAGATGAAAAAATTGGTCAAACAAACCATGGAAGAAGCCATCCAACTCAGTGTTCCCCTCATCGCAGATGAAAATGAAGGTGCAACCTGGTACGAGGCTAAATAAAAAAGCTATATAGAGTTTGAAGCATTTGTTTTCAAACTCTTTTTCATGTTTTTCTGTAAGCAGTTTCCTTGACATTTTTTTTGTTTTACGCTATCATATGTCCATATAATATATGGGAGTCTGTGTACAGTCTGAGAGGAAGTGTTAAACTTCGACCGCACCTGATCTGGGTAATGCCAGCGTAGGGAACGATACTTAGTCTAATCTTGACCTTTTCCATATATGGTAAAGGTTTTTCTTTTTGTCAAAGGAAAACGAGAAGAGGAGGTTCTTATGAAAGCAAGCATAGCCTTGCAAGTTTTACCCTTGGCACAGGGAATTGATCGGATTGCTGTTATTGATCAGGTCATTGCTTATCTGCAAGCTCAAGAAGTAACTATGGTGGTGACACCATTTGAAACGGTCTTGGAAGGGGAGTTTGATGAGCTCATGCGCATTCTCAAAGAAGCGCTAGAGGTAGCAGGGCAAGAGGCAGACAATGTCTTTGCCAATGTTAAAATAAATGTAGGAGAGATATTAAGTATTGATGAGAAACTTGAAAAGTATACTGAGACGACACATTAGTCTATTGGGCTTTCTAGGAGTCTTGTCAATCTGGCAGCTAGCAGGTTTGCTTAAACTTCTCCCCAAGTTTATCCTGCCGACACCTCTTGAAATTCTCCAGGCCTTTGTTCGTGATAGAGAATTTCTCTGGCACCATAGCTGGGCGACCTTGAGAGTGGCTTTGCTGGGGTTGGTTCTGGGAGTTTTGATTGCCTGTCTCATGGCTGTGCTTATGGATAGTTTGACTTGGCTTAACGATCTGATTTACCCTATGATGGTGGTTGTTCAGACCATTCCGACCATTGCCATAGCTCCTATCCTGGTCTTGTGGCTCGGTTATGGGATTTTACCCAAGATTGTCTTGATTATCTTGACGACTACTTTTCCTATCATCGTTAGCATTTTGGACGGTTTTAGGCATTGTGACAAGGATATGCTGACCTTGTTTAGTCTGATGCGGGCCAAACCTTGGCAAATTCTGTGGCATTTTAAAATCCCAGTCAGCCTGCCTTACTTTTATGCAGGTCTGAGGGTCAGTGTCTCCTACGCCTTCATCACAACAGTGGTATCTGAGTGGTTGGGAGGCTTTGAAGGACTAGGTGTCTACATGATTCAGTCCAAGAAACTGTTTCAGTATGATACCATGTTTGCTATTATTATTCTGGTATCGATTATCAGTCTTCTTGGTATGAAGTTGGTCGATATTAGTGAAAAATATGTTATTAAATGGAAACGTTCATAAGAAAAAGGATGTTTCTGAAAAAGAAAAGAGGAAATTGAAATGAAGAAAACATGGAAAGTGTTTTTAACGCTTGTGACAGCTCTTGTAGCTGTTGTGCTTGTTGCCTGTGGTCAAGGAACTGCTTCTAAGGACAATAAGGAAGCAGAACTCAAGAAGATTGACTTTATCCTAGACTGGACGCCAAATACCAACCACACAGGGCTTTATGTTGCTAAGGAAAAAGGTTATTTCAAAGAAGCTGGAGTGGATGTTGATTTGAAATTGCCACCAGAAGAAAGTTCTTCTGACTTGGTTATCAATGGTAAGGCACCGTTTGCAGTCTATTTCCAAGATTATATGGCTAAAAAATTGGAAAAAGGAGCAGGAATTACTGCCGTTGCAGCTATCGTAGAACACAATACATCAGGAATCATTTCTCGTAAATCTGACAATGTAGCTAGTCCAAAAGACTTGGTTGGTAAGAAATACGGAACTTGGAATGACCCAACTGAACTTGCTATGTTGAAGACCTTGGTAGAATCACAAGGTGGAGACTTTGAGAAGGTCGAAAAAGTACCAAACAACGATTCAAACTCAATCACACCGATTGCCAATGGAGTTTTTGACACTGCTTGGATTTACTACGGTTGGGATGGTATCCTTGCAAAATCTCAAGGAGTAGAGGCTAACTTCATGTACTTGAAAGACTACGTCAAGGAGTTTGACTACTACTCACCAGTTATCATCGCAAACAACGACTATTTGAAAGACAATAAAGAAGAAGCTCGTAAAGTCATCCAAGCTATCAAAAAAGGCTACCAATATGCCATGGAGCATCCAGAGGAAGCAGCAGATATCCTCATTAAGAATGCACCTGAACTCAAGGAAAAACGTGACTTTGTCATCGAATCTCAAAAATACTTGTCAAAAGAATACGCAAGCGACAAGGAAAAATGGGGGCAATTTGACGCAGCTCGTTGGAATGCCTTCTACAAATGGGATAAAGAAAATGGTATCCTAAAAGAAGACTTGACAGACAAAGGCTTTACCAATGAATTTGTGAAATAATGACAGAAATTAGACTAGAACACGTCAGTTATGCCTACGGACAAGATAGAATTTTAGAAGACATCAACCTGCAGGTGACTTCAGGTGAAGTGGTTTCTATCCTAGGCCCAAGTGGTGTTGGGAAAACCACCCTCTTTAACCTAATCGCTGGGATTTTAGAAGTTCAGTCAGGGAGAATTGTCCTTGATGGGGAGGAAAATCCTAAGGGGCGCGTGAGTTATATGTTGCAAAAGGATCTCCTCTTGGAGCATAAGACAGTCCTTGGCAATATCATCCTGCCCCTCTTGATTCAAAAGGTTGATAAGGCAGAAGCCATTGCTCGAGCGGATGAAATTCTTGCGACTTTCCAGTTGACAGCTATAAGAGATAAATACCCTCATGAACTCAGTGGTGGGATGCGCCAGCGTGTAGCCTTGCTTCGTACCTACCTTTTCGGGCACAAGCTATTTCTCCTAGATGAGGCCTTTAGCGCCTTGGATGAGATGACTAAGATGGAACTCCATGCTTGGTATCTGGAGATTCACAAGCAGTTGCAACTAACAACCTTGATCATTACGCATAGTATCGAGGAGGCCCTCAATCTCAGTGACCGCATCTATATCTTGAAAAATCGTCCTGGGCAAATTGTTTCAGAAATTAAACTAGATTGGTCCGAAGATGAGGACAAGGAAGTTCAAAAGATTGTCTACAAACGTCAAATCTTGGCAGAATTAGGCTTAGATAAGTAGAAAAATAGGGAGTTGGTGAAGATTATCCTTTACCAACGCCCTTTTTCTTTTAAAAATGAGAAAATTTCGGTATAATAGTCAAAGATAGTCAAGGTTTAAAGAGAGAGGTGGGTTTGTAATGAGATTTAAAAATACATCGGATCATATTGAGGCCTACATCAAGGCGATTTTAGATCAATCTGGAATTGTGGAGTTGCAACGGAGTCAGTTGGCAGATACCTTCCAGGTTGTTCCTAGTCAGATTAACTATGTGATCAAGACGCGCTTTACTGAAAGTAGAGGCTACTTGGTTGAAAGTAAACGTGGTGGCGGAGGCTACATTCGTATAGGACGGATTGAGTTTTCTAGTCATCATGAAATGCTCAGGGATCTGCTTTACTCAATTGGTGAGCGGGTCAGTCAAGAAATTTATGAGGATATTCTGCAGCTTTTGGTTGAGCAGGAATTGATGACCAAGCAGGAGATGAATTTGCTGGTGGCAGTAGCTTTGGATCGCGTTCTAGGAGAAGAAGCTCCAGTTGTTCGTGCTAATATGCTAAGACAGGTCATACAAGAGGTAGATAGAAAAGGGAAGTAAGATGAACTATTCAAAAGCATTGAATGAATGTATCGAAAGTGCCTACATGGTTGCAGGCCATTTTGGAGCTCGTTACCTAGAGTCTTGGCACTTGTTGATTGCCATGTCCAATCACAGTTATAGTGTGGCAGGGGCGACTTTAAATGATTATCCATATGAGATGGACCGTTTAGAAGAAGTCGCTTTGGAACTGACTGAAACGGACTATAGCCAGGATGAAACCTTTACGGAATTGCCGTTTTCTCATCGTTTACAGGTTCTTTTTGATGAAGCGGAATATGTGGCGTCAGTGGTCCATTCTAAGGTGCTAGGGACGGAGCACGTCCTTTATGCGATTTTACATGATGGCAATGCCTTGGCGACTCGTATCTTGGAGAGGGCTGGTTTTTCTTATGAAGACAAGAAAGATCAGGTTAAGATTGCTGCCCTACGTCGAAATCTAGAAGAACGGGCAGGCTGGACTCGTGAAGATCTCAAGGCTTTACGACAACGACATCGTACAGTAGCTGATAAGCAAAATTCTATGGCTAATATGATGGGCATGCCCCAGACTCCGAGTGGTGGTCTCGAGGACTATACGCATGATTTGACAGAGCAAGCTCGTTCTGGCAAGTTAGAACCAGTCATCGGTCGGGACAAAGAAATCTCACGTATGATTCAAATTTTGAGTCGGAAAACCAAGAATAATCCTGTCTTGGTTGGAGATGCGGGTGTCGGGAAAACTGCTCTGGCGCTTGGTCTCGCCCAGCGTATTGCTAGTGGTGATGTACCTGCAGAAATGGCTAAGATGCGCGTGTTGGAGCTTGATTTGATGAATGTCGTTGCAGGGACACGCTTCCGTGGTGACTTTGAAGAGCGCATGAACAATATCATCAAGGATATTGAAGAAGATGGCCAAGTCATCCTCTTTATCGATGAACTCCACACTATCATGGGTTCTGGGAGCGGTATTGATTCAACTTTGGATGCGGCCAATATCTTGAAACCAGCTTTGGCGCGTGGAACTTTGAGAACGGTTGGTGCCACCACTCAGGAAGAATACCAAAAACACATCGAAAAAGATGCGGCCCTTTCTCGTCGATTCGCCAAAGTGACGATCGAAGAGCCAAGCGTGGCAGACAGCATGACCATTTTACAAGGTTTGAAGGCGACTTATGAGAAACATCACCGTGTGCAAATCACAGATGAAGCGGTCGAAACAGCTGTCAAGATGGCGCATCGTTACTTGACTAGCCGTCACTTGCCAGACTCTGCTATCGATCTCTTGGACGAAGCAGCAGCAACAGTGCAAAATAAGGCTAAGCATGTAAAAGCAGACGATTCTGACTTAAGTCCAGCTGACAAGGCCCTGATGGATGGTAAGTGGAAACAGGCAGCTCAGTTAATCGCAAAAGAAGAGGAAGTGCCTGTCTATAAAGACTTGGTGACAGAGTCTGATATTTTGACCACCTTGAGTCGCTTGTCAGGTATTCCAGTCCAAAAACTGACTCAGACTGATGCTAAGAAATACCTAAACTTGGAAGCTGAATTGCACAAACGTGTCATCGGGCAAGATCAAGCAGTTTCAAGCATTAGCCGTGCGATTCGCCGCAACCAGTCAGGGATTCGCAGTCATAAGCGTCCGATTGGTTCCTTTATGTTCTTAGGGCCTACAGGTGTCGGTAAGACCGAATTGGCTAAGGCTCTAGCAGAAGTTCTTTTTGATGATGAATCAGCTCTGATCCGCTTTGATATGAGTGAATATATGGAGAAATTTGCAGCCAGCCGTCTCAATGGAGCTCCTCCGGGCTATGTGGGTTATGAAGAAGGTGGGGAGTTGACCGAGAAGGTTCGCAACAAACCCTATTCCGTTCTCCTCTTTGACGAAGTAGAAAAGGCCCACCCAGACATCTTTAATGTCCTCTTGCAGGTCTTGGATGACGGTGTCTTGACAGATAGTAAGGGACGCAAGGTCGATTTTTCAAATACCATTATCATCATGACATCGAACCTTGGTGCGACAGCCCTTCGTGATGATAAGACTGTCGGATTTGGGGCTAAGGATATTCGTTTTGACCAGGAAAACATGGAAAAACGCATGTTTGAAGAGTTGAAAAAGGCTTATAGACCTGAATTCATCAACCGTATTGATGAAAAGGTGGTCTTCCATAGCCTATCTAGCGACCATATGCAGGAAGTGGTGAAGATTATGGTTAAACCTTTAGTGGCAAGTTTGGCTGAAAAAGGCATTGATTTGAAATTACAAGCTTCAGCCCTGAAATTGTTGGCAAATCAAGGATATGACCCAGAGATGGGAGCTCGTCCACTTCGCAGAACCCTGCAAACAGAAGTGGAGGACAAGTTGGCAGAACTTCTTCTTAAGGGAGATTTGGTGGCAGGCAGCACACTTAAGATTGGTGTTAAAGCAGGCCAGTTAAAATTTGATATTGCATAAAAATGGAGAATCAGGAGCAATCTTGATTCTCTTTTTTGCTACTTTTTTATAAAAAATAATAAAAAACTATTGACAAAACAAAAATATAGTTTATAATAAAAAACATAGATAATAAAAATATCAAAAATTATAAAAAGGCAATGCGTTTATGAAAAAGAAAACAGCAGTGGTATTTGGAACCTTTGCTCCGCTTCATCAAGGTCATATCGATCTGATCCAGCGTGCGAAGCGACAGTGTGACCGGGTTTGGGTTGTCGTTTCAGGCTATGAGGGAGATAGAGGGGAGCAGGTAGGCTTAACGCTTCAAAAAAGATTTCGCTATATCCGAGAGGCCTTTGGTGATGACGAGTTGACCTCTGTCTGCAAGTTAGATGAAACCAATCTTCCTCGTTACCCTATGGGTTGGCAGGAGTGGTTGGACCAAATGTTAGAGGAGATTTCCTATGATGAAACCCAGCAAGAACTAATTTTCTTTGTGGGAGAAGCAGACTACCAGCAAGAATTGTCTAATCGTAGCTTTGAGACTGTCTTGCAAGAAAGAAAGTTTGGTATCTCAGCGACTATGATTCGAGAAAATCCAAGCAAATATTGGAAATATATTGCTCAACCCTTCCGACGTCAGTTTACAAAGAAAGTGTTGATTATGGGAAGTGCCAGCAATGGGAAGACCACTTTAGCCAAGGATTTGGCAAGGTATTACGATGCACCAGTTAGCCTGGAATACGCGCGTGAGTACCAGATCAAAAACAATGTCCGCGACGATGAATTGACTCCAAAGGATTACTATTATCTCCTGTTGGGGCAGTATGACCAGACATCTAAGTTAATCGATAGCAATGCCAATAGGGGACTGGTAATAGCAGACACCAACTCCTTAGTAACCAAGGGCTACTATGATTATTACATGGAGACTGAGGACCAAAGGGACTTATCAGGAGAGACATTTGACAATCTCTTTGTTTCAATCTTGGCTAAGGAAAAATGGGACTTGATTCTCTTTGTGCAACCTGTCGGTTCCTATGTCAATGACGGATTTAGAGATATGACTATGGCAGAAGACCATATTCGTCATAGTTTTTCCCAGCATTTGGACCAGATGAGGGAGCGCTACTTAGCAAACATTCCACTAGTTTATCTAGCAGAAGATTATCTAGGAAATTATGAAGCAGCAAAAGTGGCTATTGATGCCATTTACCAAGCAGATTAGGAGAAAAATATGAAAAAACTAACTGAAAAAATCACACAATTTATCGAAAACTTTAAAAATGTCCATGCGGAAGCCCGCAAGATCGGTTTTGCAGGAATCATGAACCTGCTCTGGAAAGATCTCTTTGTCGGCCGTAGCCTCTTCCAGTGGTTGTATCTTATTGTCTTGTCAAGTGTTCCCTTGATCTTGGAATTCACGCAAAATACAGAAAGTCATGACTGGATGAGCTTGTTGGCATCTTGGACTGGGATTGTCTGTGTTATCTTGGTAGCAGAAGGGCGTGCAAGCAATTATCTCTTTGGGGCCATCAACTCAGCTATCTATTTGGTTTTGGCCATGAACGCGACTTTTTATGGAGAAGTCTTGACAACCGTTTACTTCTTTGTCATGCAGCCGATTGGCCTCTATGCTTGGCTGTCCAACCGTATCAATGATCAAGGAAAAGTAGAAGAATCTCACTTTGAAGCTAAGAAATTATCTGTGCTTGACTGGCTCAAGTACTTGGCTTTGACTGCTATCATTTGGATTGGTATGGGCTTGGCTTACCAAAGTATTCATAGCGCTCGCCCTTTCCGTGATAGTGTAACCGATGCGACCAATGGTGTAGGTCAGCTCTTGATGACACGTCTCTACCGTGAGCAATGGATTTTCTGGATTGCAACCAATCTTTTTAGTATCTACCTCTGGTGGGGTGAAAATATCCACATCCAAGGGATGTACTGGGTTTACACACTCAATAGTCTAGTAGGTTGGTACCAATGGACCAAGGCAGTTCGTAAGGAGGCATAAAATGGCGGATACGATGATTCCAGCAGGGATGACGGAAAAAGAATTTTTTGAAGTTCATGCAAGTCAGGAAGAGTTTTTAGACTGGTACTACAAGCAGGAACTCCCTCAATACGAAAAACCAAGTGTGACGGTGGATATGGTAGCCTACTGCTTTGTCGAAGGAAAGATCAAGCTCTTATTAATTCGTCGCAAGGCTCACCCTTATCAAAATTGTTTGGCCTTAGTTGGAGGATTTATGGACAAGGGCGAAGATGCTGCGCATGCCTGTCAGCGTGAGGTGAGAGAAGAAGTTAATCTCGATCTTCCTTTGGAAAAAATTGAGCAATTGATGACCGTATCGACCCCCGGCCGTGACCCACGGGGCTGGACAGTGACCATTGCCCACTTGGTTTATCTGCCTAGTCGTGCATTAGAACTTGTTCAAGCAGGAGACGATGCCAAGGATGTCGTTTTCGTAGATGTCGATTTTCAGACAGGCAAGTGCTTCTTAAAGGGAGTAGAGTTGGAGGAGCAAGCCTTCGCTTTTGACCATTATGCCATTATCCAAGAATCCATCAAACGAATCCAAGGCCGTCTCGACTGGAATCCGACCTTCCTTTATCTGCTGGAGGAGGAGTTCACTGTCTACGAAGGAACTGAACTGGTCAATCTTATCAACCCCGGTCGTCCAATCGTCAGCAATAATTTTCTCGTAAAATACGGAGAATATGTAGAAGAAGTCGGACTCAAACGAGTGCCTAAAAAGAAACCAAGAAAAACCTATCGATTGAAATAAAAAACGAGGTCGGGACAAAGTTCCCGATCTCTTTATTTGCCTTTATTAGTTTGATTTGCTGTTGCGACTGTTTTAGGGATGGCTATCTTTCTTAGAATTACTCAACATGTGAGTAAAGAAGTCTTTGTATCGATACTTGAGATATTTCTCATGCAAAACTAATAAAGCGATATAGAAAATCAAAAAGATTGTAGTCAGATAAAACACATCAAATGCAGTTCGCGCATAGTAAGTTGCTGATTGATAAGAGACAATAGATGTCACAATCAACCAAGGAAGATACTTGTAATATTTGCTTAACATAAGCCTACACCTCCTATATTCTATTTCAATGTTATTATATTCCTTTGCACTTAAAGTTGCAAGCGATTACACAAAAAACAAATTCAAATTTTTAATAGGAAAATCTCCTGTTTTTCTGTTTTATTACGAATAGAAGAGTAGGAGGAGTAAATGTATCTAAAGTATTTAAGATTTTTAAAATAGTTTAGATAAATTGTTGACATATTCAAATTTAAATGTTACAATCATATTACAAAAAGATTTCTTTATATTTCTAAAATATTACAAAGGAGTAGAAAAATGAAAAAGAAAACCTATATCAAATTGATGGCAGCAACTGTATTGGCTTCTACCTTGCTATTAGGAGCTTGTGGAAATAAAAAGGAAACAACTCAAGCAAGCAGTTCTGCTAAGACAAGCCAGTCATCAAGTTCTAAAGTAGCTTCTTCTAGCAAAGAAAGCAAGACTCAGAAGTCCTCAAGTTCAGCTTCATCTGAAAAGGCCAAGGCATCTACCGATCAGTCTTCAGTAAGTGCAACACCATCACAAGCGGCACCTGCACCAGAGCAAAGACAAGGTCAAGAAGTGTCTAATCAACAGGCGGCTAGTCAACAAACTCCTGCTCAGGCTCCTCAAGCCCAGTCTAACCAATCAAGCTATGATCCTACAACTGACCGCAAACTTCAAGACAAACAAGCAGAGCAAAATAAACGCTACAAGGGTGTTTTAACCATGGTAGATGGTGATTTCTCAGCTGCAGCGGGCAATTGGAAGGGAGCAAATGGCGAAACTATCACAGTTTCATCAGGAGGCAAATTCACAGTAGAATCTGCTGATGGAAAGAAAGAAAACTACTCTATCAGAGACTATTCTTATACTCTTGATGATGGTAAGTATAATGCCAAAATTGGTGGGGGAAAAATCATCCAAATTACAACAGGAGCGGATGGTAAGGTTTCCAGTGTTGCTTTGAGTCAATAATAACTCTCAGTATTTGAATTTTTACAATCAAAGAAAATCCGTCAGCTCAATAAGAGTTGACGGATTATTTTATACTTGTACTTGGGTTAAAAATTCTTCTGTAGTAAGAATTTGAGCAAACTCATCTTGTAGAGAAAGGAGATTAATCTCATGGATAGTCTCAGGAGAGATGGCCTGACCGTTTTTGTTAGATAGGGTAAAACTGGCAGTGGCATCTGCTAGTAAAGTGACTTCAAAACCAAGATTTGCTGCCATTCGTGTCGTAGTAGATACACAATGAGGCAGGGTCAAACCAACAACGACTAAATGACAAATCTGATTTTTTCGTAAATATGTTTCAAGATTTGTTCCAATAAAGGCGCTATTAACCGTTTTTTGAAAGACAGGTTCTGCAGTAACTGGTTCAAATCCACTTTTAAACACCTGATTTTGTTTGTTATGAAATTGCGACTGGGGATTGTCAGATATGTGTTGAACGTGTAAGACTGGAAGATCGTGTTTACGAAAGTGTGCCAGTACCCTCAATGCTTGATGTTCAGCTTGAGGGTTATTTCGTTCTCCCCAAATAGGTCTATCAAATGCTTTTTGCATATCGATAACCAGTAGAGCAGTATGAACCATTTTAAGCTTTCTCCAATTGCAAGAGGGCTTCAATCTCTGCCAGAGTGCTAGCTTGTGAAATGGCTCCACGGAGTTTGGCAGCGCCAGATGTTCCACGGAGGTAGTGAGGAGCGAGGCCACGGAATTCACGAACTGCGATCTTTTCTCCTTTGAGGTTAATCAAGCGTTTCAAATGTTCGTAGGCGATTTTCATCTTGTCCTCAAAGGTCAAATCAGGTAGGATTTCTCCTGTTTCAAAATAATGGTTGATTTGGTTGAAGAGGTAAGGATTTCCCATGGCAGCGCGGCCAATCATAACTGCGTCAGCCCCGACTTCTTCGATGCGTTGCTTGGCTTCTTGGACAGTACGGATATCACCGTTGGCGATAAATGGAATCTTGGTCAAAGCTTGAGCGACCTTGTGAAGGGTCTCAAGGTCTGCGTGACCTGTATACATTTGTTCACGGGTACGGCCATGCATGGCGAGGGCAGAAACACCTGCAGCTTCAGCAGCGAGGGCATTTTCTACTGCCAGAGATGGATCGGCCCAGCCGGTACGCATTTTGACAGTAAGTGGGATATCAAGGATAGATTGGACCTTGTTGATGATAGAGTAAATCTTATCTGGATCCTTGAGCCACATAGCGCCAGCTTCGTTCTTCACGATTTTGTTAACTGGGCAGCCCATGTTGATATCCACGATATCGGTTTTGGTGTTTTCTTGGATGAATTCTGCTGCGCGTGCTAGGCTGTCTTCATCACTACCAAAAAGTTGGATAGAAACAGGGTTTTCGCCTTCATCAATATGAAGCATGTGCAGGGTTTTTTCATTGTTGTATTGGATTCCCTTGTCAGAGACCATTTCCATTACAACGAGTCCAGCTCCGAGCTCTTTTGCAATAGTACGAAAGGCTGAGTTTGTCACGCCAGCCATAGGCGCTAAAACGGTACGATTGGGAATCTCAACATTGCCAATCATAAAGGGTGTATTAAGATTTGTCACGAATGAGTTCCTCCAGGTCGTGTTCATCAAAGTTGTAAGTTGTTTGGCAGAATTGACAAGTGATTTCTGCTCCGTGGTCTTCCTCTTTCATTTCCTGCAAGTCTGAGCTTGGAAGGCTAGAAAGAGCGTTCATAAAGCGTTCATGGCTACAGTCACATTGGAAACGGATTTCTTCTTCAGAAAGACGCTTGTAGGCCTCGTCCCCGTAGATAGCCTTGAGAAGGGCTTCAATATGGTCTTCACTTTCCAGAAGGGTTGAGATAGCTGGCATTTCTTGGATGCGTTTTTCAAAGCGAGCAATCTCTTCTTCCTTGGCTCCTGGCAAGACTTGGACTAGGAAACCACCTGCAACCTTGACCTTGTCTTCTTCGTCCAAAAGGACATTGAGGCCGACTGCTGAAGGGGTTTGTTGGCTTTCGGTCAGGTAAAAGGCCAGGTCTTCACCGATTTCCCCAGAGATGAGGGGAGTCATAGAGTTGTAAGGATTTCCAGTACCGTAGTCTGTGATAACGAGGAATTGACCATTTCCAACAAAAGGTCCAACTAGGACTTCACCAGTTGCAGTCTTTTTGATGTCAACACCAGGATTTTGAACGTAGCCTTTGACGTTCCCCTTGGTATCAGCAACGGTGATAATGGCTCCTAGAGAGCTAGATCCCAGTACCTTCACTGTTAGTTTGGTATTTCCTTTTTCATTGGCTGCGAGAATCTGGCTAGCGATAAGAGTTCGACCAAGCGCTACAGTTGAGCTAGCTTGGGTTTGGTGTTTTTCTTGAGCAGTGCGGACGGTTTCTGTGCTATCAAGGACAAAAGCACGAAAGGCTCCGCTTTCTGATATTGTTTTAATAATTTTATCCATAGCTACTATTTTAGCATAAAAATGCCCAAAGGGGGAGCCGTGTGTTTGCTGATTTTCAGGATAATGGACCAGGAAATCAGCATGAAAATAAAAAGAGAAACAGATTATTTCAGCATTTCTAAGATTTATGCTATGCTTAAGGTAGAAAATGAAAGGGGTAACAAATGTATTTAGGAGATTTGATGGAAAAGGCTGAATCTGGCCAATTTTCAATCCTTTCCTTTCTATTACAAGAGTCTCAGACGACCGTCAAGGCTGTAATGGAGGAAACAGGATTTTCAAAAGCAACCCTAACCAAATATGTCACCCTGCTCAATGACAAGGCTTTGGATAGTGGCATAGAGCTGACTATTCATTTAGAAGATGAAAATCTGCGTCTATCGATCGGTGCAACTACCAAGGGAAGAGATATTCGGAGCTTGTTTTTGGAGAATGCTGTTAAATATCAGATTTTGGTCTATCTTCTCTACCACCAACAGTTTTTAGCCCATCAGCTGGCTCAAGAATTGATGATTAGCGAGGCTACGCTTGGTCGTCACTTAGCTAGCTTAAATCAGATTTTGTCAGAATTTGATTTATCTATTCAAAATGGACGTTGGCGAGGTCCAGAGCATCAGATTCGCTATTTCTATTTCTGTCTTTTCCGCAAGGTTTGGTCGAGTCAGGAATGGGAAGGCCATATGCAGAAACCAGAGAGAAAACAGGAGATTGCTACACTAGAAGAAATCTGCGGTGCAAGTTTGTCTTCGGGGCAGAAATTGGATTTGGTTCTCTGGTCTCACATCAGTCAACAGCGTCTTCGGGTCAATGCCTGTCAGTTTCAAGTCATAGAAGAAAAAATGCGAGGGTATTTTGACAATATTTTCTACCTTCGTTTGCATCGAAAGGCTCCTTCCTTTTTTGCCGGGCAACACCTTCCTCTAGGAACTGAGGATGGGGAGATGATGGTATTCTTCTCTTTCCTCCTATCTCATCGCATCCTTCCTCTTCATACAATGGAGTATATTCTTGGTTTTGGAGGGCAGTTGGCAGATTTGCTGACGCAATTGATTCAAGAAATGAAGAAGGAGGAGTTGCTGGGCGGTTATACAGAGGACCATGTCACCTATGAACTCAGTCAGCTTTGTGCTCAAGTCTATCTCTATAAGGGCTATATTTTACAGGACCGCTACAAGTACCAGTTGGAGAATCGTCATCCTTATTTGTTGATGGAACATGATTTTAGGGGAACGGCAGAGGAGATTTTTCATGCTCTACCTGCTTTTCAACAGGGGACGGATTTGGATAAGAAGATTCTCTGGGAATGGCTCCAGTTGATAGAATATATGGCTGAAAATGGTGGCCAGCATATGCGGATTGGTCTGGATTTGACATCTGGTTTTCTTGTCTTTTCAAGGATGGCAGCCATTTTGAAACGGTATTTGGAATACAATCGTTTTATCACCATTGAAGCCTATGACCGAACTCGGCATTATGATTTGCTGGTTACCAATAACCCGATTCATAAGAAGGAACAAGCACCAGTCTATTATTTAAAAAATGACTTGGATATGGAAGATTTGGCAGCGATTCGTCAGTTATTATTCACTTAAAAGGCTTGGTTGTTCCAGGTCTTTTTTGTGAAATTCACACAATCTCCTCACATTTTTTAAAAAATTAAAAAAAGTTGATGAACAAGAAAGCGCTTTATTTTGTATACTAGTTAGTGTAAAGAGGAAACATCCTCAAGATCTTTATCAGGAGGACAGCACATGTCACAAGAAAAATACATCATGGCCATTGATCAGGGAACTACAAGTTCTCGTGCCATTATTTTCAACAAAAAAGGAGAAAAGGTCAGCTCGAGTCAAAAAGAGTTTACCCAGATTTTCCCTCAGGCAGGTTGGGTAGAGCACAATGCCAATGAAATTTGGAACTCAGTCCAGTCAGTTATTGCGGGTGCTTTCATCGAAAGTGGTGTGAAACCAAGTCAAATCGAAGCAATCGGAATTACCAACCAGCGTGAAACAACGGTTGTCTGGGATAAGAAAACAGGGCTTCCGATCTATAACGCAATCGTTTGGCAGTCACGCCAGACAGCACCTTTGGCTGAGCAACTAAAAAGCCAAGGTTATGTGGAAAAATTCCATGAAAAGACTGGTTTGATCATCGATGCTTACTTCTCAGCGACTAAGGTTCGTTGGATTTTGGATCATGTAGAAGGCGCTCAAGAGCGAGCAGAAAAAGGAGAATTGCTCTTTGGTACTATCGATACTTGGTTAGTTTGGAAGTTGACTGACGGTGCGGCTCACGTGACGGACTACTCAAATGCAGCTCGTACCATGCTTTATAACATTAAAGAACTTAAATGGGATGATGAGATTTTGGAAATCCTCAACATTCCAAAGGCTATGCTTCCGGAAGTTCGTTCTAACTCTGAAATCTACGGTAAGACAGCGCCATTCCATTTCTACGGTGGAGAAGTGCCAATCTCAGGTATGGCTGGGGACCAACAAGCAGCCCTCTTTGGACAGTTGGCCTTTGAACCAGGTATGGTCAAGAATACTTATGGAACAGGTTCTTTCATCATCATGAATACCGGTGAAGAAATGCAGTTGTCTGAAAACAATCTTTTGACAACCATTGGTTACGGAATTAACGGCAAGGTTTACTATGCCTTGGAAGGTTCTATCTTCATCGCAGGAAGTGCTATTCAGTGGCTTCGTGACGGTCTTCGCATGGTGGAAAATTCACCAGAATCTGAAAAATACGCTCGTGATTCTCACAACAACGATGAAGTTTATGTCGTTCCAGCCTTTACAGGTCTAGGTGCTCCATACTGGAACCAAAATGCTCGCGGTTCTGTCTTTGGCTTAACTCGTGGAACAACTAAAGAAGACTTTATCAAGGCAACTCTTCAATCTATCGCTTATCAAGTCCGTGATATCATCGATACGATGCAAGTGGATGCGCAGACAGCTATCCAAGTCTTGAAAGTAGACGGTGGTGCAGCTATGAACAATTTCCTCATGCAATTCCAAGCTGATATTTTGGGAATCGATATCGCACGCGCCAAAAACTTGGAAACAACAGCTCTAGGGGCAGCCTTCCTAGCAGGTTTGTCAGTGGGCTATTGGAAAGACTTGGATGAGTTGAAACTCTTGAACGAGACAGGAGAACTCTTTGAACCATCGATGAACGAATCTCGCAAGGAACAACTCTACAAGGGCTGGAAGAAGGCTGTAAAAGCAACTCAAGTCTTTGCGGAAGTAGACGACTAATACTGGAAGAATAAAGCGACTCAGTTAGAAAGTGTGTAAATATGGAATTTTCAAAGAAAACACGTGAATTATCAATTAAAAAAATGCAGGAACGAACCCTGGACCTCTTGATTATTGGTGGAGGAATCACTGGTGCTGGTGTAGCTTTGCAGGCGGCAGCTAGTGGTCTTGAAACTGGTTTGATCGAAATGCAGGACTTCGCAGAAGGAACATCAAGTCGTTCAACAAAATTGGTTCACGGAGGTCTGCGTTACCTCAAACAATTTGACGTGGAAGTGGTGTCAGATACGGTTTCTGAACGTGCAGTAGTTCAACAAATCGCTCCACACATTCCAAAACCAGACCCAATGCTCTTGCCAGTTTACGATGAAGATGGAGCGACCTTTAGCCTCTTCCGTCTGAAAGTAGCCATGGACTTGTACGACCTTTTGGCAGGGGTTAACAATACGCCAGCAGCCAACAAGGTCTTGAGCAAGGAAGAAGTCTTGGAACGTCAACCAAACTTGAAGAAAGAAGGCTTGGTAGGAGGCGGGGTTTACCTTGACTTCCGTAACAACGATGCGCGTCTCGTGATTGAAAACATCAAACGTGCCAATCAAGATGGTGCCCTCATTGCCAACCATGTTAAGGCAGAAGGCTTCCTCTTTGACGAAAGTGGCAAGATTACTGGTGTTGTAGCTCGTGATTTGTTGACAGACCAAGTCTTTGAAATTAAGGCTCGTCTGGTTATCAACACAACAGGTCCTTGGAGCGACAAGGTGCGCAATTTGTCTAATAAGGGAACACAATTCTCACAAATGCGTCCAACTAAGGGAGTTCACTTGGTAGTGGATTCAAGCAAAATCAAGGTTTCACAGCCAGTTTACTTTGATACAGGTTTGGGTGATGGCCGTATGGTCTTTGTTCTCCCACGTGAAAACAAGACTTACTTCGGTACAACCGATACAGACTACACAGGAGATTTAGAACATCCAAAAGTGACGCAGGAAGATGTAGATTATCTGCTTGGCATTGTCAACAACCGCTTCCCAGAAGCTAATATCACCATTGATGATATCGAAAGCAGCTGGGCAGGTCTTCGTCCATTGATCGCAGGCAATAGTGCTTCTGACTACAATGGCGGAAATAACGGAACCATTAGCGATGAGAGCTTCAATACTTTGATTGCGACTGTCGAAGCTTATCTATCGAAAGAAAAAACGCGTGAAGATGTTGAATCTGCTGTCAGCAAGCTTGAAAGCAGTACCTCTGAGAAACATTTGGACCCATCCGCAGTTTCTCGTGGTTCTAGCTTGGACCGTGATGATAATGGTCTGCTGACCCTTGCTGGTGGTAAAATTACAGACTACCGTAAGATGGCTGAAGGAGCTATGGAGCGCGTGGTCGATATCCTCAAAGCAGAATTTGACCGTAGTTTTAAACTCATCAACTCTAAGACTTACCCTGTTTCAGGTGGAGAATTGAATCCAGCAAATGTGGACTCAGAAATCGAAGCCTTTGCGCAACTTGGAGTGTCACGTGGATTGGATAGCAAGGAAGCTCACTATCTAGCAAATCTTTACGGTTCAAATGCACCGAAGGTCTTTGCCCTTGCTCACAGCTTGGAACAAGCGCCAGGACTCAGCTTGGCAGACACCTTGTCCCTTCACTATGCAATGCGCAATGAGTTGGCTCTTAGCCCAGTTGACTTCCTCCTTCGTCGTACCAACCACATGCTCTTTATGCGTGATAGCTTGGACAGCATTGTAGAGCCAGTTCTAGATGAAATGGGACGTTTCTACGAATGGACAGAAGATGAAAAAGCAACTTACCGTGCTGATGTCGAAGCAGCTCTTGCTAACAACGATCTAGCGGAATTGAAAAATTAAGAAAAACTAGAAGAGAGGGAGACAAGCCTTCCTTGCCTTCCCTCTCCTTCTTTAAAATGGAGACAACGATATGATGAAAGAATTATTTGGAGAATTTTTGGGGACTTTAATCCTGATTCTTCTAGGAAATGGTGTTGTTGCAGGTGTGGTTCTTCCTAAAACCAAGAGCAACAATGCAGGTTGGATTGTGATTACTATGGGTTGGGGAATTGCTGTAGCCGTTGCGGCTTTTGTATCTGGCACGCTCAGCCCAGCCCACCTAAATCCAGCTGTAACGTTTGCGATGGCCTTAAAAGGAACGCTCTCTTGGGCTTCCGTTTTCCCATACATCCTAGCTCAGTTCGCAGGGGCTATGCTGGGTCAGATTTTGGTTTGGTTGCAATTCAAACCGCATTATGAGGCAGAAGAAAATGCAGGCAATATCCTGGCAACCTTCAGTACTGGACCAGCTATAAAAGATACTGTATCAAACTTGATTAGTGAAATCCTAGGAACTTTTGTATTGGTATTAACAATCTTTGCTTTGGGACTTTATGACCTTCAAGCAGGAATCGGAACCTTCGCAGTGGGAACTTTGATTGTCGGTATCGTTCTATCACTAGGTGGAACAACAGGTTGTGCCTTGAACCCTGCGCGTGACCTTGGACCTCGTATCATGCATAGCATCTTGCCAATTTCAAACAAGGGAGACGGAGATTGGTCTTACGCTTGGATTCCAGTTGTGGGACCTGTTATCGGTGCAGCCTTGGCCGTGCTTGTATTCTCGCTTTTCTAAGATATTAAAACTCAATTATTCATACCTCAATAAACATAACTTACAAAAACGACTAAAATAAGGAGCACTTTCTCACTTCATTTTGGTCGTTTTGATTTTTTAAGTTTATATACTGGTGCTGATTACTATTTCAGCTAAAAAGGCAGAATTCTTCACTGGTCCCTTCATCAATTTTTTGTTCTTGAATTTTATTTATTGTGTGAATAATTTTGTCTCATTATTGGGGTTCAGTACTAAGAGTCAGTTGGATTTTTTATTTTAAGAAATAAAATAACAGAAGTATTTTTAGTTTTTAAATTATGATATAATGAATAAAGTTAACTATCTTTGGTAATATGATAGGAACTAATCTTAAAAAGATAAATCATGAGATGAGAAAAAGAAAAAAGGAGTTTGGCTGGTATGAATTATTTCGAGGGGAATGAGTTTTTCCTTCTTTTGTTTGTAGTTTTACTGATTGGTTTTGTGGTAAACTTTTTTGAAAAACGTAAGGACTACTATATTTTGGTGCTCTCCCTCTTATTTGCAGGAGCTATTTATGGCAAGAGTAGAGCAATGATTGTCTATTTAATCTCCTTTGTAACTTATCAATATTTTCTGGTTTTCATAGCACAGAGGATAGAAACAAAGCGGCTGAAACCTCTGGTTTTCCTTTCTATTTTTCCTTTGGTGATCAATAAAGTCTTTGCCCTGACTTCTCTGCATTTGTTGGCCTTTATTGGAATTTCTTACATGTCCTTTAAGACCATTCAGATCATGCTGGAGATATCGGATGGCTTGATTAAAGAAAAGATTAGCATAAAAGACTACCTGCAATTTTTACTTTTTTTCCCTACAGTTAGTGCTGGTCCGATTGATCGGAGTAGGAGATTTTTAAAAGAGATAAACGAGGTCATGCCTCGAAAAGAGTATCTAGAGTTAGCAGGGGACGGTGTGTATCGTATCGTTCTAGGCCTTCTCTACAAGGTTGTTTTGTCAACCTATGTTTATCAGATGTTACTCGCTCTAAATAATACTGGCACAGTCGTTTACTCAATCAAGTATATGTACCTCTATACCTTGTATCTGTTCTTCGACTTTGCAGGCTATAGTCTAATGGCCGTTGGAAGTAGCAACATTCTAGGTATTCAGACACCGATGAACTTTAACAAACCTTTCTTGAGTGTCGATATCAAGGATTTCTGGACCAGATGGCATATCACCTTGTCGACCTGGTTGAGAGATTTTGTATTTTCAAGAGTATTGATGCAGGTTATCAGGAAAAAATGGTTTAAAAATAGACTACACAATGCAACCTATGCCTATATGGTCAATATGTTGGTCATGGGTTTTTGGCATGGCCTTAGTGTTAGCTACATTGTTTATGGTTTTTATCATGGTGTCTTGATGGCTGGATTTGAAGTGTATCAAAAGAAAAGCACTTTTTATAAGAAAAATAAAAACAAAAATTGGTATAAACTACTAAGTTGGTTTGTGACCATGAATTTGGTTATGATTGGTTTCTTTATCTTTTCAGGTGAACCCTATAAAATCTTACTGACGATTTTAAAGAGATAAGAAATTGAAAAGAGATTGGACGGATCGAAGGGATAGGATAAAACGAGATGATTAAACTAAAAGCATTTTTGCTATCGCTTGTGCTCGTAATTGCGACGCTTGCCCTTTTAAATGTGACATACGTCAAGAAGATTGATGATTATTATAAAGTAAAGGATAACAGTATTCGCTATAGCACTTCGTATGAAAAGTATAAAAGTAGAGATATTCTGACAAGCAATATTACTCCCAATACATTTGTTTTATTGGGATCATCTGAGTTGGTTGCGACTATAAATGAAGACTATCATCCCAATAAAATTTTTAACTACAACGATTTTAATATCATGCAGATTGGAACCAGCTATTCACAAAACATCATTCAGGCTACGACCTTGGGCTCAATTGAAGGATCTATGACTAAGCGAAAAGTGGCTATAATAGAGTCGGTTCAGTGGTTTGAAAAAGATGGGACTCATCAAGATGCCTTTTTGAACAAGGCTTCTCAGGAACATATTTTCCATATGCTAGATAATGATAAGATTAGTAAGGAAACGAAAGAAAAACTAATCAATCGCATTATCGAGATTACCAAGGGGAACAAGCAACAAAATGACATCTACAAAAAATACAAAAGTTATTTCATAGATGAGAAAGGAACGATTGTTGATAAAAAACTATTAGAGTTTGATAACGCGATTTATTCCTTTAAACTCAAACAGACTTTTTATCAAAAACATGCCAAATCAGATTATCCTTCACTAGGGGATAAAACCCCAGACTATGATTGGGAGAAAATGACGAATCAGTTTGTAGAAGAGGTCAAAAAGAAAACAGACAATAATGATTATGCTGTTGATAATAACTACTACAATACCTATTTAAAAGATCGTTATACATCGCTGAAGAATTCTAATAAAGATTTGAGCTACCTCGAGTCACCAGAGTATTCAGATATGGAACTTTTCTTGACAGTTGCCAAAGAATTGGGCATTGAAGTTGAGGTCATTATTTTCCCAGTAAACGGGAAATGGAATGACTACACAGGTGTCTCAAGAGAGATGCGGGAGAAAACTTATAAAAAAATAGAAGATGTCGCAAAAAGCCATGGTGCAACAGTACTAAACTATGGAAACAGAGAGTACGATGATTACTTTTTATTTGATGTGATGCACGTTGGAGTGAAAGGATGGATGGAAGTTGAAAAAGAACTATACAAATTTGCAAACCAAGATAACTAACACACACCGTTTAATCTTGTGGACGTTATTTTTCTATACGGTTATCTTAAGCATCGTGATTTATTGTTTTGTTACCGATTTTTCGAACATTCAAGAATTTATCTATAGTGAATTCTAGGATTACATACTATAAAAATCTCTAGATAAAGGGAACTGCACCGATAAAGTGAGACATAAGATAAGGCTCTATAATATTTATAGTGGAAAAATCCTCTATAGGTAGTATGGAGCCTACTTTGTTGTAGCTCCCCATATAATCCATACTGAAAAGCATTTAAGCTATCATTAGAAAGAATTATATGGAACAAATTAATGTTACTGGAACGTAGTGAAAATAGACGGGTAAACAATTGAAAAACTAGTCTATAAAGTGGTATAATAGCAGAAAAATAAATTAGTAAGAAATTGATTTTATTTTAGCGGAAAATTACAGAAATGAATGGTTTTTCTTTATGAAACAGAGAAAAGAATTGTACCTCTTTCTTGGTCGGACAGCCTTGTATTTTCTTATCTTTCTAGGGCTGCTTTACTTCTTTAGCTATCTTGGTCAGGGTCAAGGAAGCTTTATCTATAATGAATTTTAACTTGAAGGAGAATCCTTATTATGTCAAATAAACCAATAGTAGATATGATTGAAACCATTGAGCATTTTGCTCAGACACAGCCTAGCTATCCTGTTTACAATGTTTTGGGGCAGGAACACACTTATGGAGATTTGAAGGCTGATTCGGATAGTTTAGCTGCAGCCATCGACCAACTGGATTTACCAGAGAAGTCTCCTGTGGTTGTTTTTGGTGGCCAAGAATATGAAATGTTGGCAACTTTTGTAGCTCTGACTAAGTCAGGACATGCCTACATTCCCATTGACAGCCATTCAGCCTTGGAGCGAGTTTCGGCTATTTTAGAAGTAGCAGAGCCAAGCTTGATTATTGCTATCTCAGACTTTCCATTGGAGCAGGTTTCTACGCCAATGATGACTCTAGCTCAGGTTCAAGAAGCCTTTGCTCAAGGGACTAGTTATGAGATTACGCATCCAGTCAAGGGTGATGATAACTACTACATTATCTTTACTTCTGGTACAACTGGTAAGCCTAAGGGAGTACAGATTTCCCATGATAACCTCCTCAGTTTTACCAACTGGATGATTACGGATAAGGAATTTGCGACGCCAAGTCGTCCGCAAATGCTGGCTCAGCCACCTTATTCTTTTGATCTGTCTGTCATGTACTGGGCACCGACATTAGCACTTGGTGGTACACTTTTCGCTCTTCCTTCAGCTATTACTCAGGACTTTAAGCAACTCTTTGCGACCATCTTTTCATTGCCAATCGCTATCTGGACATCAACGCCTTCTTTTGCGGATATGGCCATGTTGTCTGAAGACTTTAATAGTGAGAAAATGCCTGGTATCACGCATTTCTACTTTGATGGAGAAGAATTGACGGTCAAAACGGCTCAAAAACTACGTGAGCGTTTCCCAAATGCCCGTATTATCAATGCTTACGGCCCAACAGAAGCGACAGTGGCCCTGTCAGCAGTTGCCGTGACAGATGAGATGCTAGCGAATCTCAAACGTCTACCAATTGGCTATACCAAGGCTGATTCTCCAACCTTTATCATTGACGAGGAAGGAAATAAACTGCCAAATGGTGAACAGGGAGAAATCATTGTTTCAGGACCGGCCGTCTCAAAAGGTTATATGAATAATCCTGAAAAAACAGCAGAAGCCTTCTTTGAGTTTGAAGGTCTGCCAGCCTATCACACAGGTGATGTGGGAACCATGACAGATGAGGGCTTGCTTCTCTACGGCGGACGCATGGACTTCCAGATTAAGTTCAACGGTTACCGCATTGAGTTAGAAGATGTCTCTCAAAACCTCAATAAGTCTCGCTTTATCGAGTCTGCTGTTGCAGTACCGCGCTATAATAAAGACCACAAGGTGCAAAATCTTCTAGCCTATGTCATCTTAAAAGATGGTGTTCGTGAGCAGTTTGAGCGTGATATCGATATTACCAAGGCCATTAAGGAAGACTTGACAGATATTATGATGTCTTATATGATGCCGTCCAAATTCCTTTATCGAGACAGTTTGCCACTGACTCCAAATGGAAAAATTGATATCAAAGGATTGATTAATGAGGTAAATAGGAGATGATGGAGTTTTTTAAACAGCTTCCTCATTTAGAGCCATACGGCAATCCTCAGTATTTTGTCTATGTGATTGCTGCAACCTTGCCCATCTTTATCGGCCTCTTTTTCAAGAAACGCTTTGCCTGGTATGAGGTATTGGTTAGTCTCTTCTTTATCGTTACCATGCTGGTAGGTGGGAAGACCAATCAATTGGCTGCCTTGGGCATTTATCTGTGCTGGGAAATATTGCTCTTGCTTTTCTATAAGCACTATCGAAAAAGTAAGGATGGTAAGTGGGTTTTCTACCTAGTTAGTTTTCTGTCCCTACTGCCGATTATCTTTGTCAAGGTGCAGCCAGCTATCAATGGAACGCAGTCTTTGCTTGGATTTTTGGGAATTTCTTACCTGACCTTTCGTTCGGTTGGAATTATCATCGAGCTGAGAGATGGAGTGATTAAGGATTTTACCCTCTGGGAATTCCTCCGTTTTCTTCTCTTCATGCCGACTTTTTCAAGTGGTCCAATCGATCGCTTTAAGCGTTTTAATGAAAATTATCAGACCATTCCTGAGCGAGATGAGTTGATGGATATGCTGGAAGAGGCTGTCAAGTATATCATGCTTGGCTTTCTATATAAGTTTATCATAGCTCATATTTTAGGAGAGACCTTACTCCCTCCTCTGAAGAATCTAGCCCTACAGTCAGGTGGCTTTTTTAACCACTATGCCTTGGCAGTTATGTATACCTTTGGTCTAGAACTTTTCTTTGACTTTGCAGGCTACTCTATGTTTGCCTTGGCAATCTCAAACTTAATGGGGATTCATAGTCCAATTAACTTCAACAAGCCTTTTTTATCTAGGGATTTAAAAGAGTTTTGGAATCGCTGGCACATGAGTCTGTCTTTCTGGTTCCGTGACTTTGTCTTTATGCGAATGGTCATGGTGTTGACCAGAAAGAAGGTCTTTAAGAATCGCAATGTAACCTCAAGTGTGGCCTATATTTTAAATATGCTGATTATGGGATTTTGGCATGGAGTGACCTGGTACTATATCGCCTATGGCCTCTTTCATGGATTAGGCTTGGTTATTAATGATGCTTGGATTCGTAAGAAAAAAACGCTCAATAAGGAACGGAAAAAAGCAGGGAAAGCTGCTCTACCTGAGAATCGCTGGATTCAGTTGCTTGGCATGGTTATCACCTTCCATGTCGTCATGCTGTCATTCTTAATCTTTTCTGGATTTTTGAATGATTTATGGTTTAAAAAATAAAAGGAAATAAAATATGGATATCAAATCAGAAGTTATTGAAATTATTGATGAGTTGTTTATGGAAGATGTTTCTGACATGATGGATGAAGATCTTTTTGATGCAGGTGTCTTGGATAGTATGGGAACGGTTGAGTTGATTGTGGAGATTGAAAACCGTTTTGATATTCGTGTCCCTGTTACAGAGTTTGGTCGCGACGACTGGAATACAGCCAATAAAATCATAGCTGGTATTGTGGAGCTACAAAATGCTTAAACGCTTATGGATGATCTTCGGACCGGTCTTGATAGCTGGTTTGTTGGTTTTTCTGCTCATTTTCTTTTATCCTACTGAGATGCGTCATAATCTAGGAGCTGAAAAGCGTTCAGCGGTGGCTACTACCACAGAAAGTTTTAAGGAGAGGAGTCAAAAGGTCAGAGCCTTATCTGATCCAAATATGCGTTTTGTTCCCTTCTTTGGCTCCAGTGAATGGCTTCGTTTTGACGGTGCTCATCCTGCAGTCTTGGCTGAGAGATACAATCGCACCTACCGCCCTTATCTTTTAGGACAGAGGGGAGCTGCTTCACTTAATCAGTATTTTGGGATGCAACAGATGTTGCCACAACTGGAGAATAAACAAGTTGTGTATGTTATCTCACCTCAGTGGTTCAGTAAAAATGGCTATGAGCCAGCAGCTTTCCAGGAATATTTTAATGGAGACCAGTTGACCAGTTTTCTGGAACATCAATCTGGAGATCAGGCTAGTCAATATGCAGCGACTCGCTTACTACAGCAGTTTCCCAACGTAGCTATGAAGGAACTGGTTCAGAAGTTGGCAAGTAAAGAAGAATTGTCGAAAGCAGACAATGAAATGATTGAATTATTGGCTCGGTTTAATGAACACCAAGCTTCCTTTTTTGGTCAGTTTTCTGTTAGGGGATATGTCAATTATGATAAGTATGTGGGTAGATATTTAAAAACCTTACCAGATCAGTTTTCTTATCAAGCCATAGAAGATATTGTTAAAGCAGATGCAGAAAAGAATACTTCTAATAATGATTTAGGAATGGAAAATTATTTCTATACTACTCAGATTAAAAAGGATTTGAAGAAATTAAAAGGTTCTCAGAAAACACATACCTATCTCAAGTCGCCAGAGTATAATGACTTGCAGTTGGTTTTAACACAGTTTTCTAAATCTAAGGTCAACCCGATTTTTATCATTCCACCTGTTAATAAAAAATGGATGGACTATGCTGGTCTACGAGAGGATATGTACCAACAAACGGTGCAGAAGATTCGCTACCAGTTAGAAAGTCAAGGTTTTACTAATATAGCAGATTTTTCTAAGGATGGAGGGGAGCCTTTTTTTATGAAGGATACCATTCATCTGGGTTGGTTGGGTTGGTTGGCATTTGACAAGGCCGTTGATCCTTTCCTATCCAATCCCACTCCAGCTCCGATGTACCATCTGAATGAGCGCTTTTTCAGTAAAGACTGGGCGACTTATGATGGAGATGTCAAGGAATTTCAATAGATAATAGTATGGAAGAGTTCAAGAATGAAACTGGTTTTCACGTTTTTTCTTGACTCTTTTTTTGGTTGTGATATAATTAACCAGTAAATAATTCTTCAAAGAATAGTATTTTTCTCTTAAAAAAGAGAAGTCCAAAAGGAAAGGAGTCAGATATGAGACAGCTAGCGAAGGATATCGATGCTTTTTTAAATGAGGTGATTTTGCAGGCGGAAAATCAGCATGAAATTCTAATAGGTCATTGTACTAGCGAGGTAGCTCTGACCAATACCCAGGAGCATATCCTCATGCTCTTGTCGGAGGAATCTTTAACCAATTCAGAGTTGGCTCGTCGCCTCAATGTCAGTCAGGCGGCGGTTACCAAGGCCATTAAATCTCTGGTTAAGGAAGGGATGTTAGAAACATCTAAAGATCCTAAGGATGCGCGTGTGATTTTTTACCAGTTGACTGATTTGGCTCGTCCAATCGCTGAGGAGCACCATCATCACCATGAGCATACACTTTTAACTTATGAACAAGTGGCGACTCAGTTTACTCCAAATGAACAAAAAGTGATTCAGCGGTTTTTGACTGCTTTAGTAGGAGAAATCAAATAATGAGATACATTACGGTAGAGGATTTATCCTTCTATTATGATAAGGAGCCCGTTCTTGAACATATCAATTATAGTGTTGATAGTGGTGAATTTGTTACCTTGACAGGGGAGAATGGGGCAGCTAAGACGACACTGATTAAGGCCAGTCTTGGAATTCTTCAGCCACGCATTGGAAAGGTAACTATTTCAAAGACAAATACGCAGGGTAAGAAATTGAGAATAGCCTATCTTCCCCAGCAGATTGCCAGTTTTAATGCTGGTTTTCCAAGTACGGTTTATGAATTTGTCAAATCTGGTCGCTATCCGAGAAAGGGTTGGTTCCGTCGCTTGAATGCTCATGATGAGGAGCATATCAAGGCTAGTCTGGACTCAGTTGGCATGTGGGAACACAGAGACAAACGCTTGGGTTCTCTATCTGGGGGGCAAAAGCAGCGAGCGGTGATTGCGCGTATGTTTGCTTCTGACCCAGATGTGTTTATCCTAGATGAGCCGACAACGGGGATGGATGCAGGAAGTAAAAATGAATTTTACGAACTCATGCACCACAGCGCCCATCATCACGGCAAGGCTGTTTTGATGATTACTCATGACCCTGAAGAAGTTAAGGACTATGCGGACCGCAATATTCATCTAGTCCGTAACCAAGACTCGCCATGGCGTTGTTTCAACGTTCATGAGAATGATCAGGAGGTGGGCCATGCTTAGTTTATTATCTTATGACTTTATGCAACGTGCCTTTCTGGCTGTTATTGCTATGAGTCTTTTCTCGCCAGTATTAGGAACCTTCCTTATCTTGCGCCGTCAGAGTTTGATGAGTGATACCCTCAGCCACGTCTCGCTTTCAGGTGTAGCCTTTGGTCTGGTCCTAGGGATTTCTCCGACTGTTTCTACGATTGCCATTGTCTTGATTGCGGCGGTCTTTTTGGAGTATCTCCGTACGGTTTACAAGAGCTTTATGGAAATCGGGACAGCGATCCTCATGTCAACAGGTCTGGCTGTTTCTCTGATTGTCATGAGTAAGGGTAAAAGCTCGAGTTCAATGAGTTTGGACCAGTATCTTTTTGGTTCAATCGTGACGATCAGCGAAGAGCAGGTTATTTCCCTCTTTGTCATTGCGGCGGTTGTTTTGATTTTGACCTTCCTCTTCCTTCGTCCTATGTATATCTTGACCTTTGATGAGGATACGGCCTTTGTGGATGGCTTGCCAGTTCGTACCATGTCCATTCTTTTTAACATGGTTACAGGGGTGGCCATTGCCCTTATGATTCCTGCTGCAGGAGCTCTTTTGGTGTCGACCATTATGGTCTTGCCAGCTAGTATTGCCCTGCGTCTGGGGAAAAACTTTAAATCGGTTATGCTGCTTGCCAGTGCGATTGGATTTTTGGGAATGGTAGCAGGACTTTACATTTCCTACTATGCAGAAACACCTGCAAGTGCAAGTATTACCATTATTTTTGTAACTGTCTTTTTACTCATCAGTTTAGTAAGACGTTTTATCAAATAGGAGACTAACGTGAAAAAAATTAGCTTATTGCTAGCCAGTCTATGTGCCTTGTTTTTAGTGGCTTGTTCCAATCAAAAGCAGGCAGATGGCAAACTAAATATCGTGACAACCTTTTACCCTGTCTATGAATTTACCAAGCAAGTCGCAGGAGATACGGCTAATGTAGAACTCCTCATCGGTGCTGGTACAGAACCCCATGAATATGAACCGTCTGCCAAGGCAGTTGCCAAAATCCAAGATGCAGATACCTTCGTTTATGAAAATGAAAACATGGAAACATGGGTTCCTAAATTGCTAGATACCTTGGATAAGAAAAAGGTGAAAACCATCAAGGCGACAGGCGATATGTTGCTCTTACCAGGTAGCGAGGAAGAAGAGGGAGACCATGACCATGGAGAAGAAGGTCATCACCATGAGTTCGATCCCCATGTTTGGTTATCACCAGTTCGTGCCATTAAACTAGTAGAGCATATCCGTGATAGCTTATCAGCAGATTATCCTGATAAAAAAGAGACCTTTGAGAAGAATGCTGCTGCCTATATCGAAAAATTGCAAGCCTTGGATAAGGCTTATGCAGAAGGCTTGTCTCAAGCCAAACAAAAGAGCTTTGTAACGCAACATGCAGCCTTTAACTATCTGGCCTTGGACTATGGACTCAAACAAGTCGCAATTTCAGGCCTCTCTCCAGATGCAGAGCCATCAGCTGCTCGCTTGGCGGAATTGACAGAGTACGTTAAGAAAAATAAAATCGCCTATATCTATTTTGAAGAAAATGCCTCACAAGCCCTTGCTAACACACTTTCAAAAGAAGCAGGTGTCAAAACAGATGTCCTTAATCCTTTAGAAAGTCTGACAGAAGAGGATACCAAGGCTGGAGAAAACTACATTTCCGTGATGGAGAAAAATCTCAAGGCTCTAAAACAAACAACAGACCAAGAAGGCCCAGCAATCGAGCCTGAAAAGGCAGAGGATACCAAGACAGTTCAAAATGGTTATTTTGAAGATACAGCTGTCAAGGACCGCACCTTGAGTGACTATGCAGGTAATTGGCAGTCAGTTTATCCTTTCCTTGAAGATGGAACTTTGGATCAGGTCTTTGACTATAAGGCTAAGTTGACTGGTAAGATGACTCAGGCTGAGTACAAGGCCTACTATACAAAAGGCTATCAGACAGATGTAACTAAGATTAAAATCACTGATAACACTATGGAATTTGTTCAAGGTGGACAAAGTAAGAAATATACTTACAAGTATGTTGGTAAGAAAATATTGACTTATAAGAAAGGCAATCGTGGCGTGCGCTTCCTTTTTGAAGCCACAGATGCAGACGCTGGTCAGTTCAAGTATGTTCAGTTTAGTGACCACAATATCGCCCCAGTTAAGGCAGAACATTTCCATATCTTCTTTGGAGGCACAAGCCAAGAAGCCCTCTTTGAAGAAATGGATAACTGGCCAACCTACTACCCAGATAACCTATCTGGCCAAGAAATCGCCCAAGAAATGTTGGCACATTGATGAGAAACCGACTAGATCATAGGAGCTAGTCGGTTTTTTGGGTACTAGATGGCTAACTTCATGATAGATCTTTCAGATACATAAGGCGCTTTAAAAAATAAATAAAACTCTTGAAATATCGGGGCTTGTATGTTAGAATGATTTTAACGGACAAGGTTCATTAGAACACCAAAGCCCCTAACTATGCCAGTAGTTAAGGGCTTTTTTGACGTATCTTAGAGATTTAACGGGTGTTGATAGGCTAGTCACTCGGTCTACTTCTTACCATCTAGCCATTTGCAGACGAAATACAAGATAATTCCTGCTATGACGTCCGCTATAATAGTAAGAACGAGCTCTGGGGCAAGGTTCATTAGTTTCACCTCCTCTCACGAACCGTAAGGAACGTAATCGGTAACCGATGACAAAAATAGTATACACATCAAATTTAGATCATCAACCTCACTTAATGCTTGAACTATTGGAGTGCGGTTCACTTCAATGATGTTTTTTGTGAGTCTTTTAAAGGGATTAACCGTTACTTGTTTCGTTTCTTTGTCCACGACTTGTAATGTTCAGATAGTATGTTGATAATCAACGGAGTTAGAAAGAACTCGTATGGTGCACCTAATTCTTTACCAGTTGGTTTAGCAAGAAATCAGACGACAATGTGACAATTCACCTCTAATTATGGACATTTCAGGAAAAATCGCAGTAAAAACTGCACAGCCTTCTTTAAATGTGCTATAATACAGGAAAAATAATGATGGAGGTCACGATAATGGCAACATTTTTGATGATTTTTGTGGTGGTTTGTGTGCTCCTATTGGTGATAGTCACACTGAGTACAGTTTATGTAGTTCGTCAGCAGTCGGTGGCGATTATTGAACGCTTTGGGAAATACCAAAAGGTTGCCAATAGCGGTATTCATATTCGCTTGCCTTTTGGGATTGACTCGATTGCAGCGCGGATTCAGTTGCGCTTGTTGCAAAGTGATATTGTGGTTGAGACTAAGACCAAGGATAATGTGTTCGTTATGATGAATGTGGCGACACAGTACCGTGTCAATGAGCAGAGCGTGACAGATGCCTACTATAAACTCATGCGTCCAGAATCTCAGATTAAATCTTATATCGAAGATGCTCTTCGCTCTTCTGTTCCCAAATTAACCTTAGATGAATTGTTTGAGAAAAAAGATGAGATTGCCCTCGAAGTTCAACACCAAGTGGCGGAAGAAATGACTACTTACGGTTATATTATTGTGAAAACCTTGATTACTAAGGTCGAACCAGATGCAGAAGTCAAGCAATCCATGAATGAAATCAATGCGGCGCAACGTAAGCGGGTCGCAGCGCAAGAATTGGCGGAAGCAGATAAGATTAAAATCGTCACTGCAGCTGAAGCCGAAGCAGAAAAAGACCGCCTCCATGGTGTGGGGATTGCCCAACAACGTAAGGCGATTGTGGATGGATTGGCAGAGTCTATCACAGAACTCAAGGAAGCCAATGTTGGTATGACAGAAGAGCAAATCATGTCTATCCTCTTGACCAACCAGTATTTGGATACCTTGAATACCTTTGCCTCTAAAGGAAATCAGACTATCTTTTTACCAAATACGCCAAATGGTGTGGATGATATCCGTACACAAATCTTGTCAGCTCTTCGCGCTGAGAAGAAATAATAGACTAAAGAGCCTGGAGTCAGGCTCTTTTTAGTGTTTGTGAGAGATAAGTCTTAGCTTAAATAAGACTATTCACAAAAGTTACTAACAGGTTGTGGATAAGTGTGGATAACTTCTGATTATTTTAGTGATAATTCTTATTTGTGTGACCAATTTAGTAACTTTTGAGGATTATAAAGTAGTTTTAATTACTGCAACTCAAGAGTTAAGCACAGTTTGGGATAGTTATTCGCAGATTGTGGATAACCTTGGGAATTGCAGATTTTTTATTATTTAGCGATGACTTGGTAACCAGCTAAGTGTAAAGGTTAGTTGTTCAGCTTTTAAGAGGTTTTGGTGTTGAATAGTTGATACGAGTGTTTTATCCAATCGGCATTCTTTTACAAAGTTAAAATGGCTGTGGTTTTGCTCAGCATGAATATCTAGCCATTTATTTTCTGTGGCAAGATAGACTCGGAGATGGTCAAAGAGAGGGATTCCGAGATCATAGTTTGGTTTGCCTGGACAGGTTGGATAGAATCCGAGAGACGACCAAATGTACCAGGCTGAGAGACTGCCATTGTCTTCATCGCCAGGATAGGCTTGCCAGCTTGGGTGAAAGGCCTTCTGACGGAGAGTCTTGATGAGAAGGGCAGTGTAGTCAGGGTAATCGCTGTAGCGGAAGAGATAAGGAATGTGGAAGCTAGGTTGGTTAGAAATGGCGAGTTGCCCAAAAGGAGCAGTAGCCATTTCGCTCATTTCGTGAATCTCGTAACCATAGCCTGTTGTCTCAAAGAGGGGAGCATCTTGACAGGTTTTCAAAAGATAGTTGCTAAAGGTTTCTTTTCCACCCATAAGCTGGATCAAGCCTGGAATATCGTGGAGGACACCTAGGGTTGCTTGGATGGCAGAACATTCGGCATAGTCGCGTCCCCAACTATAAGGAGAGAAGTCAGGCCGGAAGTTGCCTTGACTATCACGCGCTCGCATGTAACCTGTCTCAGCGTCAAATAGATGGCGGTAATTTTGTGATGCGGCCTTGTAGGTTTCAGCGATTTCTATTTTCCCTCGTTTTTTGGCACAGCTGGCGATACAAAAGTCACTATAGGCATAGTCTAGAGTATGGCTAACGCTTTCGTGGTGGTCGATAGAGAGATAGCCCAGTTCTTGGTATTGAGCTAGTCCGTGACGACCATTGATGCCAAGAGGATCAGATTTGGTGGCTGTTTCAAGCATGGCTTGGAGGAGTTCTTCTTCTAGGTCGGGGGCCATGTCCTTGCAGGCGCTATCGGCGATAATACCGTCTATAAGTGTACCTGGCATCATACCCCGTTCATCTGGAGCCAGCCATTTTGGAAGGAAACTAGTATCGCGGTAGTTATTGAGAAATCCTTCTAAGAAGCGGTGGTAGTGTTCTGGTATGATAAGGGCAAAGAGGGGGAATGTGGTGCGGAAGGTATCCCAGAAACCATTGTTGCTAAAGAGGACACCGGGCTTTACAGTTCCAGTAGCCAAATCTTTGTGGATGGCTTGCCCTGATTCATCAACCTCATAAAAAGTCTGAGGAAAGAGGAAGAGTCTGTAGAGACAGTGGTCAAAGAAGGTTCGGTTAGCTTCTCCTGTCTCTATAATGTCAAAACGATGGAGGAGATTTTCCCAATCCGCTTGGGCATTTGCTTTACAGCTATCAAAATCTTCTTGAGGTAGATTAAGCAGTGCTTGAGAAGGAGAGATGAAAGAAGTCGCTAGCTGAATTTCAGCATGACTATCTGCCAGGTCGATTCGCCAGTCTCCACCTTCTTGGCTGATAGCAAGGATATCCATATTCATTTTCAGGGATGTGAACAGTATCAGTGGATTTTTGTTGTTCTCAGTTTTTCCTTCTTGTCGTAGGGCAAGATTCCTCTTATCTACTTGCTCTACTGCTAATTCATCTGCTGCGTGAAGATAGAGGGATAGGGCTTTGCCTTGCTTTTGCTCCAAACGAATAGAAGCACCGTAGCAAGTCGGTGTAAGCTGGGTTTCAATCTGATAGCGCAGGGAGAAAATCTTCAGATAATGAGGTTTGAAAGAGGACTTATCTATGTCATAGGAAGACTGGCGGTGAAAGAGGCTGTCTCCCCCTAGCTGACCGGTGACAGGTGTCAGAAGGAGCCAAGAGTAGTCCCCAATCCAAGGACTGGGCTGGTGGGTTAATCGAATCCCTTGAAATATAGGCAGATGTGGGTCGAAAAACCAAGAGCCCTCCTGGTCGCTGGTCTGGGGTACAAAGTAATTCATCCCAAAAGGAACGCCTGTGTAAGGCAGGGTATTTCCCCGAGAAAAGGCATGCTTGCTGGCAGTTCCAAATCGGGTATCGATGGTTTTAAGTAGTGGTTTCATAGTCTTTCCTTTAGCTGTTTTTCTACATTATATCAGAAAAAGATAGTCTTTAGAAAAGGCGTTTTAAAGATAACTATTTTGTAGAAAAATGACTATCATTTGTGTATGTATTTTCTGTCTCAAAAGCTATATACTGAAAATGAAACTTGTTTGAAAGAGGATACTGCACGATGATTTATTCAAAAGAAATTGTTAGAGAATGGCTAGATGAAGTGGCAGAACGGGCTAAGGACCATCCAGAGTGGGTGGATGTCTTTGAGCGTTGCTACACAGATACCTTGGACAATACGGTTGAAATCCTAGAAGATGGTTCAACTTTTGTCTTGACTGGGGATATTCCTGCCATGTGGCTTCGAGATTCGACAGCCCAACTCAGACCCTACCTGCATGTGGCTAAAAGAGATGCCCTCCTGCGTCAGACCATTGCAGGTTTGGTCAAGCGTCAGATGACCTTGGTACTCAAGGATCCTTATGCCAATTCTTTCAACATTGAGGAGAACTGGAAGGGGCACCACGAGACTGACCACACAGACCTTAACGGCTGGATTTGGGAACGTAAGTACGAGGTAGACTCGCTTTGCTATCCTTTGCAGCTGGCTTATCTCCTCTGGAAAGAGACTGGCGAGACTAGTCAGTTTGATGAGACTTTTGTCGCAGCGACCAAGGAAATTCTTCATCTGTGGACAGTGGAACAAGACCACAAGAATTCTCCTTATCGTTTTGTCCGCGATACGGACCGCAAGGAAGATACCTTGGTAAATGATGGCTTTGGCCCTGATTTTGCAGTGACAGGCATGACCTGGTCAGCTTTTCGTCCGAGTGATGACTGCTGTCAGTATAGTTACTTGATTCCGTCAAATATGTTTGCAGTTGTTGTTTTGGGGTATGTTCAAGAAATCTTCGCAGCATTAAACCTAGCTGATAGCTCGAGCATTATCACAGATGCTAAGCGTCTTCAGGCTGAAATCCAAGAAGGAATTGAAAACTACGCCTACACAAGCAATAGCAAGGGCGAAAAGATTTATGCCTTTGAAGTGGATGGTCTAGGAAATGCCAGCATCATGGATGATCCAAACGTACCAAGTTTGTTGGCTGTACCTTATCTGGGCTACTGCGATATTGACGACGAAGTCTATCAAGCAACTCGTCGTACCATTCTGAGCCCTGAAAATCCATACTTCTACCAAGGAGAATACGCTAGCGGTCTCGGAAGTTCTCATACCTTCTATCGCTATATTTGGCCTATCGCCCTTTCTATCCAAGGATTGACAACGACAGATAAGGCAGAGAAGAAATTCTTGCTGGATCAGCTGGTTGCTTGTGATGGGGGGACAGGTGTCATGCACGAAAGCTTCCACGTGGATGACCCAACTCTTTATTCTCGTGAATGGTTCTCTTGGGCCAACATGATGTTCTGTGAATTGGTCTTGGATTACTTGGATATCCGCTAAGGATCACGCTTTCGCTCAATTGATTCTTGGAAAGAATCACAAATTTACATTTAAAATGTTAACAATAAAAATTTAAATTTAGAATGAGGTTTTACTTCATGGAAAATGTTGTCGTACATATTATCTCACATAGTCACTGGGATCGTGAGTGGTACTTGCCTTTTGAAAGCCACCGTATGCAGTTGGTGGAATTATTTGACAATCTCTTTGATCTCTTTGAAAATGACCCTGAGTTCAAGAGCTTCCACTTGGATGGTCAAACCATTGTCCTTGATGACTACTTGGAGATTCGCCCTGAAAATCGCGACAAAGTCCAACGATACATCGACGAAGGCAAACTTAAAATTGGTCCTTTTTACATCTTGCAAGATGACTACTTGATTTCAAGTGAAGCCAATGTCCGCAATACCTTGATTGGTCAGCAAGAAGCTGCAAAATGGGGCAAATCCACTCAGATTGGTTACTTCCCAGATACTTTTGGAAATATGGGACAAGCTCCTCAAATCCTTCAAAAATCAGGCATTCACGTGGCAGCCTTTGGTCGTGGTGTGAAACCGATTGGATTTGACAACCAAGTTCTCGAAGATGAGCAGTTTACTTCCCAGTTTTCAGAAATGTACTGGCAGGGTGCGGACGGAAGTCGTGTCCTCGGTATCCTCTTTGCCAACTGGTATAGTAATGGGAATGAAATCCCAGTTGATAAAGACGAGGCCTTGACCTTCTGGAAACAAAAACTGGCAGACGTGCGTGACTATGCTTCGACCAACCAGTGGTTGATGATGAACGGCTGTGACCATCAGCCTGTCCAGAAAAATTTGAGTGAAGCCATTCGTGTGGCAAATGAACTCTTCCCAGATGTAACCTTTGTTCATAGTTCTTTTGATGAATATGTTCAAGCTGTGGAAAGTGCCCTACCAGAGCAATTATCAACGGTTACAGGTGAGTTGACCAGTCAGGAAACAGACGGCTGGTACACACTTGCCAACACTTCTTCATCTCGTATTTATCTCAAACAAGCCTTCCAAGAAAATAGCAACCTCCTAGAGCAAGTGGTAGAACCCTTGACGATTATCACTGGGGGTCATAACCACAAGGACCAGTTGACCTATGCTTGGAAAACTCTTTTGCAAAATGCGCCGCATGATAGCATCTGTGGCTGTAGCGTGGACGAAGTTCACCGCGAGATGGAAACTCGTTTTGCCAAGGTTAACCAAGTCGGAAACTTTGTTAAGAGCAATCTTCTTAACGAATGGAAGGGTAAAATCGCTACAGCTAAGGCTCAAAGTGATTATCTCTTTACTGTCATTAACACAGGCTTGCATGATAAGGTCGATACTGTCAGCACAGTGATTGATGTGGCGACTTGTGATTTCAAGGAATTGCACCCAACAGAGGGATACAAGAAGATGGCTGCCTTAACCTTGCCAAGTTATCGTGTGGAGGACTTGGATGGTCGTCCTGTAGAGGCTAAAATCGAAGACCTCGGAGCTAATTTTGAGTACGATTTACCAAAAGATAAGTTCCGCCAAGCTCGTATCGCTCGACAAGTGCGCGTGACTATTCCAGTTCACCTAGCACCGCTTTCTTGGACAACCTTCCAATTGCTGGAAGGAGAACAAGAACACCGTGACGGTATTTACCAAAATGGAGTAATTGATACGCCATTTGTAACGGTGAGTGTGGATGACAATATCACAGTCTATGACAAGACAACTCACGAAGCCTATGAAGATTTTATCCGCTTCGAAGACCGTGGTGACATCGGAAACGAGTATATCTATTTCCAACCAAAAGGAACAGAGCCAATCTATGCAGAGCTTAAGGGCTACGAGGTCTTGGAAAACACAGCTCGCTACGCTAAGATTTTGCTCAAACATGAATTGACCGTGCCTGTCAGTGCAGATGAAAAGCTAGAAGAAGAGCAAAAAGGCATCATCGAGTTTATGAAGCGTGAAGCTGGACGTTCAGAAGAATTGACAAGCATTCCTCTTGAAACTGAGATGACTATCTTCGTTGATAATCCACAAATCCGCTTTAAAACTCGCTTTACCAACACTGCCAAAGACCACCGTATCCGTCTCTTGGTCAAGACTCACAACAAGCGTTCAAGTAATGATTCTGAAAGCATTTATGAGGTAGTGACACGACCAAACAAACCAGCAGCTTCATGGGAAAATCCTGAAAATCCTCAACACCAACAAGCCTTTGTTAGTCTGTATGACGATGAAAAAGGTGTGACTGTATCCAACAAGGGATTGAATGAATACGAAATCCTTGGAGACGACACTATTGCAGTGACCATTCTGCGTGCGTCAGGTGAGCTAGGTGACTGGGGTTACTTCCCAACACCAGAAGCACAATGCTTGCGTGAGTTTGAAGTCGAGTTTGCGCTTGAATGCCACCAAGTCCAAGAACGCTTTTCAGCCTATCGTCGTGCTAAAGCCTTGCAGACACCGTTTACCAGCCTTCAGCTTGCTAGACAGGAAGGAAGCGTGGCTGCGACTGGTAGCCTCTTGAGCCATTCTGTTCTCAGCATACCGCAAATCTGTCCAACAGCCTTTAAGGTAGCTGAAAATGAAGAAGGCTATGTTCTTCGCTACTACAATATGTGTAGTGAAAATGTGCGTGTACCGGAAAGTCAACATCTCTTCCTGGACCTACTGGAACGACCATACCCAGTTCATAGAGGCCTCATTTCACCACAAGAGATTCGTACAGAATTCATCAAAAAAGAAGAAATTTAATTTCAAAAAGTAAACATAAAAAGAAAGGAGGGGCGAAAAGGTAAGAACTAACTGCTGATTCGCCCCTTTTTATGGTAAAAACAATGACCATTGCAACGATTGATATCGGAGGGACTGGGATTAAGTTTGCCAGTCTGACTCCTGATGGGAAAATACTAGATAAGACAAGCATTCCAACGCCAGAAAGTTTGGAGGACTTACTATCTTGGCTAGATCAACGTTTGTCAGAACAGGATTATAGCGGGATTGCTATGAGCGTTCCAGGCGCGGTCAATCAAGAGACAGGTGTGATTGATGGCTTCAGTGCGGTGCCCTACATTCACGGATTTTCTTGGTATGAGGCGCTTAGCTCTTATCAGATTCCTGTCCATCTGGAAAATGATGCCAACTGCGTTGGACTCAGTGAATTACTGGCTCATCCAGAACTTGAAAATGCAGCCTGTGTCGTGATTGGGACAGGGATTGGCGGAGCCATGATTATCAATGGTAGACTTCATCGAGGTCGCCACGGCCTGGGTGGAGAATTTGGCTACATGACCACCCTTGCCCCTGCTGAAAAGCTCAACAACTGGTCGCAACTAGCGTCAACTGGAAATATGGTGCGATACGTGATTGAAAAATCTGGTCAGACTGACTGGGACGGTCGCAAGATTTACCAAGAAGCTAAAGAAGGTAATACCCTTTGTCAAGAAGCTATTGAGCGCATGAATCGTAATCTGGCGCAAGGCTTGCTCAATATTCAGTATCTGACTGATCCAGATGTCATTAGCCTGGGAGGCTCTATCAGTCAAAATCCAGATTTCATCCAAGGTGTTAAGAAGGCTGTTGAAGACTTTGTTGCTACCTACGAAGAATACACAGTCGCACCTGTCATCCAAGCCTGCACCCATCATGCAGATGCTAATCTCTACGGTGCCCTTGTCAACTGGCTACAGGAGGAAAACCAATGGTAAGATTTACAGGACTTAGTTCCAAACAAACTCAGGCAATCGACTTGCTGACAAAGCATATCTCTTTACCAGATGTGGAAGTATCTGTCGCTCAGTCTGACCAAGCCTCTATTTCAATCAAGGGTGAGGGTGGTCACTATCAATTGACCTATCGCAAACCTCACCAACTTTATCGTGCCTTGTCCTTGTTAGCAACAGCTCTAGTAGAAGGTGATAAAGTAGAGATTGAAGAACAAGCAGCTTATGAAGATTTGGCTTATATGGCTGACTGTTCGCGAAATGCGGTGCTGAATGTGGCTTCTGCCAAGCAGATGATTGAGGTCTTGGCTCTCATGGGCTACTCAACCTTTGAGCTCTACATGGAAGACACTTACCAGATTGAAGGGCAACCTTACTTTGGCTATTTCCGCGGGGCTTATTCGGCTGAGGAGTTGCAGGAAATCGAGGTTTATGCCCAACAGTTTGACATGACCTTTGTGCCATGTATCCAGACCTTGGCCCACTTGTCAGCCTTTGTCAAATGGGGTGTCAAGGAAGTGCAGGAGCTCCGTGATGTGGAGGATATCCTCCTTATTGGCGAAGAAAAGGTTTATGACCTGATTGATAGTATGTTTGCTACTCTGTCTAAACTACAAACTCGCAAGGTCAATATCGGGATGGACGAAGCCCACTTGGTTGGTTTGGGACGCTACTTGATTCTGAACGGTGTTGTGGATCGTAGTCTCCTCATGTGCCAACATTTGGAGCGCGTGCTGGATATTGCTGACAAATATGGTTTCCACTGCCAGATGTGGAGCGATATGTTCTTTAAACTTATGTCAGCAGATGGCCAGTACGACCGTGATGTGGAAATTCCAGAAGAAACTCGTGTCTACCTAGACCGTCTCAAAGATCGTGTGACCTTGGTTTACTGGGACTATTATCAGGATAGCGAGGAAAAATACAATCGCAACTTCCGCAACCATCACAAGATTAGCCATGACCTTGCATTTGCAGGTGGTGCTTGGAAGTGGATTGGTTTCACACCCAATAACCATTTCAGCCGTCTCATCGCTCTTGAAGCCAATAAAGCCTGTCGTGCCAATGATATCAAAGAAGTCATTGTAACGGGTTGGGGGGATAATGGTGGTGAGACCGCTCAGTTTTCTATCCTACCAAGCTTGCAAATCTGGGCAGAACTCAGCTATCGCAATGACCTAGACCGTTTGTCTGCACACTTCAAAACCAATACTGGTCTATCGGTTGAGGACTTTATGCAGATTGACCTAGCTAATCTCTTGCCAGACCTACCGGGTAATCTCAGCGGGATCAATCCTAACCGCTATGTCTTTTATCAGGATATTCTCTGTCCGATCCTTGATCGACACATGACACCTGAACAGGACAAACCGCACTTCGCTCAGGCTGCTGAGACGCTTGCTAACATTAAAGAAAAAGCTGGCAACTATGCCTACCTCTTTGAAACTCAGGCCCAGTTGAATCAGATTTTAAGTAGCAAAGTCGATGTGGGACGGCGCATTCGTCAGGCTTACCAAGAAGGTGATAAAGAAAGCCTGCAAGAAATCGCCAGACAAGAATTACCAGAACTCAGAAGCCAAATTGAAGACTTCCATGCTCTCTTTAGCAACCAATGGCTGAAAGAAAACAAGGTCTTTGGCTTGGACACAGTTGATATCCGTATGGGCGGACTCTTGCAACGCATCAAGCGAGCAGAAAGCCGCATCGAGGCTTATCTAGCTGGTCAGATTGACCGCATCGATGAGTTAGAAGTGGAAATCTTACCATTTACAGACTTCTACGCAGACAAGGACTTCGCAGCCACAACAGCCAACCAGTGGCATACCATTGCGACAGCTTCAACCATTTATACAACCTAAAAACAAGAACACCTTGCCTTGAGCAGAGTGTTTCTCGTGAAACATCCCTTTCTTAAAAAAGTACTCCACATAAAATAATTTGTGGAGTTTTTTCTATAATTAGTAGTTTAACCTAACCTTCAAATAGGAGTATACTAATAATGTAATCGTTATCAAAAGTCTAAAAAGGAATTTTTAGATGGATATCAAAATAAAAAGGGGAGGAAATTATGAATAAGTTTTCAAAAACCTTGAGAGACAACTGGATCTTTCTCTTGATGGTTTTGCCAGGGGCACTCTGGTTGATTCTATTCTTCTACATTCCAGTATTTGGGAACGTGGTTGCCTTTAAAGACTACCACATGACCAGTAATGGATTTATAGATAGTATCGTGAATAGTAAATGGGTCGGACTCGATAATTTCAGATTCTTGTTTAGTTCAAAAGACGCCTTTATCATCACTCGAAATACTGTCCTCTACAATCTAGGCTTTATCTTTATCGGTTTGATTGTATCAGTAGGGATTGCTATCATCTTAAGTGAACTCCGTTCTAAGAGAATGGTTAAGATCTTCCAAACTTCCATGTTGTTCCCTTACTTCTTGTCTTGGGTTATCATCAGTTTCTTTACAGATGCTTTCCTAAACATTGATAAAGGTGTGTTCAACCATTTCCTAGAATCTATTGGGATGAAGGAAATCAATTTCTACGCTGACTTGGGTATTTGGCCTTATCTCCTACTTTTCCTTGGTATTTGGAAAGGCTTTGGATATAGCAGTGTCATGTACTATGCGACAATCATGGGAATTGATCCAACCTACTACGAAGCAGCAACCGTGGACGGGGCCAGCAAATGGCAACGAATTCGCAATGTAACCATTCCGCAGTTGACACCATTGGTAACCGTATTGACCATTCTTGCAGTCGGAAACATCTTCCGTGCAGACTTTGGTCTCTTCTACCAAATCCCCCACAATGCTGGTCAGCTTTATAACGTAACCAACGTCTTGGACGTATATGTTTATAATGGTTTGACTCAGACAGCGGATATCGGGATGGCTTCAGCGGCAGGTCTCTATCAATCAGTAGTCGGCTTGATTCTGGTTGTCCTATCAAACTTACTTGCAAGACGAGTTGATCCAAACTCAGCCTTGTTCTAGAAAGGAGGAGAATATGGCAGAAAAGAAAATTAAAAAAGAGAAAATTGATAATGTCGGCATTCACTCCTTCAGTAAGAAAGCAGATATCTTCTTTAGTACTATTTCTGGTTTGATCGCCCTCTCTTGTATCCTACCCTTCGTATTCGTTATTGTTATTTCAGTGACAGATGAAAAGAGTATTCTCCAAAATGGATATAGCTTCTTCCCATCCCAATTTGGATTAGACGGTTTTGAATTTTTGGCACAGTTTAAGGATAAAATCCTCCAAGCCCTCTTCATCTCAGTCTTTGTAACCGTAGTTGGGACATTGACAAATGTCTTTATCACAACAACTTATGCCTACGCCATTTCACGGACAACCTTTAAGTATCGCAGATTCTTTACGATCTTTGCCCTTCTTAGTATGTTGTTCAACGCTGGTTTGGTACCAGGCTATATCGTGGTAACTCGTTTACTTCAACTTGGTGATACAGTTTGGGCCTTGATTGTTCCAATGCTTCTCTCACCATTTAACATCATCTTGATGCGTTCCTTCTTCAAGAAGACCATTCCAGAAGCTATTCTAGAATCCGCTCGTATCGATGGTGCTAGTGAGGCCCGGATTTTCTTCCAAATTTGTTTGCCATTGTCACTACCAGGTATCGCAACCATCACGCTCTTGACAGCTCTTGGTTTCTGGAATGACTGGTTTAACGCCCTTCTTTACATCAAGAGTGACAACTTGTATCCATTGCAATATTTGCTCATGCAAATCCAACAAAATATGGACTACATTGCAAAAGCAGTCGGTCTATCTGGTCAACTGGGAGTTGCTCTACCAAAAGAAACAGGTCGTATGGCCATGGTTGTGGTCGCAACCCTTCCAATCGCGATTTTGTATCCATTCTTCCAACGCTACTTTGTAAAAGGTTTGACTATCGGTGGTGTGAAAGAATAGTGCTTGTCGAGAAAAAACATTTCTCATTTTCCAACTTCCCTTGCGTGAAGTTAAAATCATTATATTGTTTATAAGTTTAAAAATAAAAAAAGGAGTTTTTGTCATGAAAAACTGGAAAAAATATGCTTTTGCATCTGCTAGCGTAGTCGCTTTGGCTGCTGGTCTCGCTGCTTGTGGAAACCTTTCAGGTAACAAGAAAGCTGCTGACTCAGCTTCAGGTGATAAGACTGTTATCAAAATGTACCAAATCGGTGACAAACCAGATAACTTGGATGAATTGCTAGAAAATGCTAACAAAATCATCGGAGAAAAAGTTGGTGCCAAATTGGATATCCAATATCTTGGATGGGGTGACTACGGCAAGAAAATGTCAGTTATCACATCATCTGGTGAAAACTATGATATCGCCTTTGCAGATAACTACGTTGTAAATGCACAAAAAGGTGCTTATGCTGACTTGACAGAATTGTACAAAAAAGAAGGTAAAGACCTTTACAAAGCACTTGACCCAGCTTACATCAAGGGTAATACTGTAAACGGTAAAATTTACGCTGTTCCAGTTGCAGCCAACGTTGCGTCATCTCAAAACTTCGCCTTCAACGGAACTCTTCTTGCTAAATACGGTATCGACATTTCAGGTGTAAACTCATATGAAACACTTGAACCAGTCTTGAAACAAATCAAAGAAAAAGCTCCAGATGTAGTGCCATTTGCGGTTACTAAGAACTTCATCCCATCCGATAACTTTGACTACCCAGTTCCAAATGGACTTCCATTCGTTATCGACCTTGAAGGGGACACTACTAAGATTGTAAACCGTTACGAAGTGCCTCGCTTTAAAGAACACTTGAAGACTCTTCACAAATTCTATGAAGCTGGATACATTCCAAAAGACGTAGCAACAAGCGATACTTCATTTGACCTTCAACAAGATACTTGGTTCGTTCGTGAAGAAACAGTAGGACCAGCTGACTACGGTAACAGCTTGCTTTCACGTGTTGCTAACAAAGATATCCAAATCAAACCAATCACTAACTTCATCAAGAAAAACCAAACAACACAAGTTGCTAACTTTGTTATCTCAAACAACTCTAAGAACAAAGAAAAATCAATGGAAGTGTTGAACCTCTTGAACACTAACCCAGAACTCTTGAATGGTCTTGTATACGGTCCAGAAGGCAAGAACTGGGAAAAACTTCCAGGTAAAGAAAACCGTGTTAAAGTCCTTGATGGCTACAAAGGAAACACTCACATGGGTGGATGGAACACTGGTAACAACTGGATTCTTTACATCAACGAAAACGTTACAGACCAACAAATCGAAGATTCTAAGAAACAATTGGCTGAAGCTAAAGAATCTCCAGCACTTGGATTCATCTTTAACACTGACAATGTGAAATCTGAAATCTCAGCTATCTCTAACACAATGCAACAATTCGATACAGCTATCAACACTGGTACTGTAGATCCAGATAAAGCTATTCCAGAATTGATGGAAAAATTGAAATCTGAAGGTGCTTACGATAAAGTATTGAACGAAATGCAAAAACAATACGATGAATTCTTGAAAAACAAAAAATCATAAGATCAATTGATTTCGTGTATTCATTCCTAACTCCTAAAAACTGAATCACTGTTTTCCTCAGGTTGGTATGGGGGAGGCAGTGATTTTTTGAAACGAGAGAGCATAGATATCCATGTTTTTCTTATCACTATTTAACCACTCAGGAAATCTCAAGTAGCATTTAGGATTTGGAGTAAGGATTTAGGAAAATATAGCTTATATTAGAGATGTCTCGAGTTTACAAAGGAGAGTTCATATGAAGAAGTATCAGCTTGTCTTCAAAATAAGCGCAGTCTTCTCTTACTTATTTTTCGTATTTGGTCTTTCTCAGTTGACGCTTATTGTCCAAAATTATTGGCAATTTTCTTCCCAGATTGGCAATTTCGTCTGGATTCAAAATCTCTTGAGTTTGCTATTTAGTGGAGTCATGATTTGGATTCTGTTTAAGACAGGGCACGGCTATCTTTTTCGCATTCCGAGAAAAAAATGGCTTTGGTATTCGATTTTGACAGTATTAGTGGTAGTGCTCCAGATCTCTTTTAACGTTCAGACAGCTAAACATGTTCAGTCAACTGCTGAAGGTTGGGCTGTATTGATCGGTTATAGTGGGACCAACTTTGCTGAGCTAGGTATCTATATAACTTTGTTCTTTCTGACTCCACTTATGGAAGAGCTAATCTATAGAGGATTACTGCAACACGCTTTTTTTAAGCATTCGAGATTTGGCCTTGATTTGCTTCTTCCGTCAATTTTATTTGCTCTTCCTCATTTTTCAAGCCTGCCTAGTTTGTTAGATATCTTCGTCTTTGCAACATCTGGCATCATCTTTGCTAGTTTGACCCGCTATACCAAGAGCATTTATCCTTCCTATGCGGTGCATGTGATTAATAATATTTTCGCAACATTACCATTTTTGCTGACTTTTTTACACAGGGTGTTTGGGTGAAATATTGGTACGAGAGTTAGGAATGATAGCTTTTCAATTTAAGGAGGAAAATGAGAATGACACCATTAAAATGGTTTGCAGGAGGAAGTGAAAGGCGTTGTGAAGCCATGACTATCATAGATCATCTACTAGAAGACATAAAGGATACGCCTCAACTTGCTCCTTTGAAAAATCAGTTAGTGAGTTATCAAAGAAGATTGAAGGACGATGGGACTTCTACTCCATTTATTTTGAGTCAAATGAACGTTGACCTTGCGCGCGTATTGATTGATAACAAGCTAAGTTTGTCAGAAAGTCAAGCTAGGCAAATCAAAAAATTGAGAGAATTATCTGCGATTCGCTATGGTTACTGATGAAGTGCAGGGATAAGCACTTTTCTACAATTTCCAGTCAAATAAATTGCATTCGCTTTCTCAAGCAGGTATACTAGTATAGTTAGATGAAAAATTCTGAAAATTTAAGAATAGAAAAGAGAACAAATCTTATGGCAAAAGATATTCGTGTCTTACTTTACTACCTTTACACTCCAATTGAAAATGCAGAGCAATTTGCTGCAGACCACTTGGCTTTCTGTAAATCAATCGGCCTTAAAGGTCGTATCCTAGTCGCTGACGAGGGAATTAACGGAACAGTTTCAGGGGATTATGAAACAACTCAAAAATACATGGACTACGTTCACAGCCTCCCAGGCATGGAAGACCTCTGGTTCAAGATTGACGAAGAAAATGAACAAGCCTTCAAGAAGATGTTTGTTCGCTATAAGAAAGAGATTGTCCACCTTGGTTTGGAAGACAACGACTTTGACAACGACATCAACCCACTTGAAACAACAGGTGCTTACTTGTCTCCAAAAGAGTTCAAAGAAGCCCTTCTTGACGAAGATACAGTTGTCCTTGACACTCGTAACGATTACGAGTACGATCTAGGACATTTCCGTGGGGCTATCCGCCCAGACATCCGCAACTTCCGTGAGTTGCCACAGTGGGTTCGTGATAACAAAGAAAAATTCATGGACAAGCGTGTCGTGGTTTACTGTACAGGTGGGGTTCGCTGTGAGAAATTCTCAGGCTGGATGGTGCGTGAAGGCTACAAAGATGTCGGCCAATTGCACGGAGGAATCGCAACCTACGGTAAAGACCCAGAAGTCCAAGGTGAGCTTTGGGATGGGAAAATGTACGTCTTTGACGAGCGTATTGCCGTAGATGTTAACCATGTCAACCCAACTATCGTAGGGAAAGACTGGTTTGATGGAACACCATGTGAACGTTATGTCAACTGTGGAAATCCATTCTGTAACCGTCGTATCTTGACATCAGAAGAAAATGAAGACAAGTACCTTCGTGGATGCTCACACGAGTGCCGTGTTCACCCACGTAACCGCTATGTTTCAGAACATGAATTGACACAAGCTGAAGTTGTCGAGCGCCTAGCCGCTATCGGTGAAAGCTTGGATCAAGCAGCAGCTACTGTATAAGATTAAACAGTCCTTAGGGGCTGTTTTTCTATGCTTTTTACTAAAAAATCTAAAGTTTGTTTCTGTATCTTTCAGGAAAATAGGGTATACTATATGTAAACGATTTCAAAGGAGTCCAGTTATGACGAAAACATTTTTTATTCCAAATAAACAGAGCATTTTAGGAGAACAAGAGATTTTGACTGCCAAGTCCGTCTTGGCCTTGGTAGATGGTTTGGAGTCACATAGCTATGATGCTGTCTATCTCCGTCAGCCTCTTAACCGTCTCGAGTATATTGAGTGCGGAATCGTGGGCAGATCTCAGTTTCTCTTTAAAGTTCGCTACCTAGACTCTCAAAAAGGCCATCAAGTAATCATTCCTGACTTGATTACCAGAGCTGACTGGGAGATTGTAGAAGCTCTCTTGCAAGCCTTATCTAGCAAGGTTGGTGAAGAAGTTGAAGGATTGGCAGACTTTGACTTGGAAAACTATTTCCAAGAAACTGTTAAAACTTATTTGGCGGATAAGGGTGCTCGTTTGGGCTTCTGCCAAGGAATTCTATCACCTGTTTACTTTGACAAGAAGGATTTAGAAAGCTTCTTAAAAGAAGATGGTTTGGCACGTTTTGAAGCATTAGTCAAAAAAGTTCAAGGGTCTGATGCATATCCTGCCAGCGCTAAATTTTATCCAGATGGAGAAGGTAAGGTTCATGGTATCTACCACCTAGCTCAGGGAGTAAAGACTATTTTGCCAAAAGAACCTGTGATTCCAGCGCCTTATGTTGAGCAGTTGGTAGGAAAAGAGCTTGTCTGGGAAATTGATCTAGTAAAAATATCAGGAGACGGCTCAAAACCAGAAGACTATGAAGCAATTGCCCGCTTGGACTATGCAAAATTCTTAGAGTCTCTACCATCAGCATCTTACCACCAACTAGATGCCAATCAATTAGAAGTACAACCCATCCTAGACAAAGATTTTAAAGCATTAGCACAAGAAGAGTAAAGCAGAAGCAGGTCAAGTGACTTGCTTTTTTGGCATAGAAAAATCCTGCCATGGAAGACAGGATTGCTACTCAATGAAAATCAAAGAGCAAACTAGGAAGCTAGCCGCAGGCTGCTCAAAACACTGTTTTGAGGTTGTAGATAAGACTGACAAAGTCAGGAACATATATCTACGGTAAGGCGAAGCTGACGTGGTTTGAAGGGATTTTCGAAGAGTATGAAGTTTAAATAAAGGCCAAGATACGAAGATAATCCCCAATCAGTGCCACTTCAGCTACAAAGAAGAGGAGGATAATGACTCCGTTCACAAGGACAGACAAGAATAACTGATAGAAGGAGTCGGTTTCATTTGCTTGACTTGGCCTTGTAATGATATGGAGACTAGCGAGCAGAATGATTCCAATGCTAATCACACACAAGATGGCTGTAAATCGTAGGCTATCAAAGAAGGCAAAGAAACTAGCAATAGCAGTGAGGATGATTGGAATGGCCAAGAGTTGACTATATTGTTGGAGAACCTTTTCTAGCGTCCAGTCAGTTTCTTGGTGGATAAATCGTCTCACCACGAAACTACCCAAGAGGAATGAAAAGAAGAAGAGTGTTGTTGCTACTAGGATAGAGATAATCGAAAAGAGATTTAATGAAGCAAATTGTTCAGGGAAGTGATTATGCATAGTTGCTATATGTCCATAGTAAGCATGTTTGATATGGTAGATACTAAAGAAAAAGGAAGATGCAGAAAACAGAATGAGCAAGAGAAAGGCTGTGTAACTGTGTGTGCTACTTGTTTCAAGATTGCTCGTAGGAGATTTGATTGCTTCCACTAGCCAAGACCAAAAATCAAGCGCTTGCTCTTTCCATCTATCCGTAGATTTTGGAGCTTGGTCGGGGATATAGGGACTTTCTAAGGATTGACTGATAAGAAGGGGCTCTTTCGTGCTTGTTTTTTGCTGAGGAAGTGCTTCTTGACTCTCTTCAGCTATAGTGACTTTTTCTGTTTCTTTAGAAAGGTCTTGCTCTTCTTCAGTAGAATCTAATGCTTTCTTTTCTTCTATTTCTGTTCTCGCTTCACTGTCTTCAGGAGCTTCGATTTTCTCTTCTTGCTGGCTTTCCAGTTCGACTTCAGCTTGAGAGACTTCCTCCTCTACTTGAGTATTTTTTTCAATTGGTGTATCGAGATCGGCTATCGTTTCTTCAGTTTTATCTATCATTTTTTGTGATAAATCTTCTGATTTGTTTTCATTTGGTGATTTAACAAAATCATTACTTTCAAACCATTCTTGTTTCATGGTAGAACCTCCTTTTTAGTGGGCTATGCGTTATAGTGGTCGATATAAATAGGTTTGTTAAGGTCTGTTTGCTGTAATTTCAAGACTAATATAATCATCAGCCTTAGCTATGAGTTGACCTTTTGTATCAGTTTTTTCAGTTTTGTAAGGGTTACTCAATTCGTTGGGGTGGCGTTGACTCTCGTCTTTCGATAACTGATAAATAGGACCATAGTGACTTGAGAGGTCTAAGTTGATTTCTTGGCTTTCTTTTTGAGTTAGCGTGATACTAAGTTCATTTTTAGAAGTTAGTTCTACCTTACCATATACTTTAATATTGTCAACGTAGAAGTGATTTTCTGTTGACTCAAGCTGACTATCTGTCAGCTCTGTATCAAAGATATTAATGATATTTGGGGTTGTGAGTTTGCTGTTTTTGATTCGACTCTCTGTGATTCTTAGGAGATAGCCATTATTGGTATTGATAGTCGCATTTTCAAGGCTAGCATTTATGATGGTGGTTTGTCCACGATTGGCTGACACGTTGATCCCTTTTAGACTTCTTCCTTTTGGAACTTGTAGAATAACTTCTTCAAAACGACGAGAGTAGCTACTTGCGACATGGAGAATCCCGCCAATTCCTGAAGAGAGATATGGAGTTTCAGACAGTTTTTTATCCGTTAGGCTCAGAGTTTTGTCGTTTTGATTTGTGACAAGATCATGGTTAGCAGAAATAGATGGATGGTAAGAAATGTGGATTTGATCATCGAAAGAGTCTGTGATGGTTAGCGCGTGTTGGTGGAGAGTAATTTCTAGGTTTTCGACTTCCTTGCCAAAGGTCAGCTCTTCCATCCGACTATCGTAGACAGGTTCTTTGGACATGGTAAGTAGGCTCCTAATTCCGTCAGATTGGATGCCTACAAAGAGCAGGACAAAGCCGATAACGGTAGTCACAACACCAAAAATGAGAAATCCTTTTGTCCATTTACGCATGCTGGGCACCTCTCTTTCCTTTTTTAAGAACAAATTGCACCAGGCGAACAATGAGTAGACCGAAGAAGCGGGCTACATAGGAAATACCTAATAAAACCAGCGAAGAAGCACCGATAGCTAGTAAACCAGAACCGAAAATCAAGATAAAGGCTGATTTAGCTTGGGCTAGGACAGTAAAACTTTCAACTAAAAATAGGAATCCGCCGATGATACCAAGTATGGAAACCGCAAAGAAAGCCAAGATGACAGTCAAGGCTGCCACAAGGATTGCGAACAGGGACACGAGGATGGCGATTCCCAGAGGAATACCGATGGGTGCCGCAAGGAGAGCTAACAAGGCGATATGCAAAATTTGTCGGTTATTCTTTTGAGCGGGTGCCTCATTGATTTTTTTATCGAGAAGATTAGAGAGAACTTCGTGGGCCGCTTCTTTGGGAGTTCCCAAGCTAGCGATAAGTTCTTCTTCTCCTTCGACTCCAGCATCATCAAAGAGTTCCCTGAAATAGTCCATGGCTTCGATGCGGTCAGCTTCAGGTAGTTTCTTGAGATAGAGTTCTAGCTGAGTCAGGTATTCAGTTCTTGTCATGGCGGATACTCCCTTCTATGATGCCATTGATAGTGTCTGTATAGAGTGTCCACTCATCTTTTAGGGTCACGAGCTGCTCTACACCACGGTCTGTTAAGGAGTAGTATTTGCGCATGCGACCTTGGAACTCTCTAGAATAGGTGGTCAGAAAGCTATTGCCTTCCAATTTTTTGAGAATGGGATAGAGCGTAGATTCTTTGATGTTAGCGATCAGCTTAATGGTCTGGCTAATCTCATAACCATAAGAATCATCCTGCTCCAGTACGGCCAAGATGAGAAATTCAATCAAGGCAGAGGATGTTGGAAAGTACATGGGAAACCTCCTTTTCTAATGTGTAAGATTTTTATATATAATTTTTCTACACATACATTGTACATCTAAATGAAAGCCCTGTCAAGAGAAATGTGTAAAATTTTTATATATAAAAAACTTCTAGGCAAAACTAGAAGTTTAGAGGATTTTATCGGTTCTGTCCACTGTAAAGAGGGCCACAGTCATCAGGATATCGACGAGTAAGAGGGCAGCTACAGCTGGTACCCAAGAGTGGAAAAGGTCAAAACTGTAACCAAAGAGGGTTGGTCCAAAGGCTGCTAGGATATAGCCTCCTGTTTGAGATAGACCTGACAATTGGGCTGTCTTTTCAGGAGCGCTTGTCTTGAGTGAAAAGTTGACCATGAGATAAGGGAAGAGGGCGCTTGTTGCGGTTCCGATGAGGAGATGGATGGCAAGCCAGTAAAAGAAATTATTGATTGGGAAGAAGAGCATGGAAATACCGACCACACCAGCCAGTGAGACCAGAGTGAGCATGAGCTGACGGTTACGAGTAGATAAACTAGTTGTCAGGCTTGGGATAGTCATAGAAAAAGGAATGCTAATCAGAGAGAAGATAGAAGTCAGCAAGCCAGCTTCGTGACTGGATAGGCCTGCATGGATGGCCATGGTAGGTAGCCAGGTCATAGCGGTGTAAAAGAGCAAGGATTGAAAACCTGCAAAGACAATCACTGCCCAGACCTGTTTATTACGCATGACCTTTGCTTTGCTTTTTTGTTTGGTTTGTGGAGCCAGTCTGTGATTATAGCGGTGATTTGGGAGCCAGACCAAAAAAGTTGCTAGGCAGAGCAGGGTGAGGAGGATGATAAGTCCTTTCCAAGAACTGGCTTGTGTAATAGGCACAGCTAGATAGGAAGCCAGAGCCGTTGCAATCCCCATAGAGGTTACATATAAGGTGGTCAGAAAACCAATTTTCTTTGGTTGATTGGCTTGGATAAGACTAGGAAGCAGAACATTGATGACTGCGATGCTTGCCCCAACCATCAAGGTTCCTAGATAGAGCAGGGGCAGATTGATTAGTCGAATAAGTGATCCAATGGTCAAGAAGAAGAGGCTATAGGTGAAGAGATGCTCCAAGCCAATTTTCTGAGCCAATCGGGTAGAAAAGAGCGAGAAGAGAGTAAACATGAGGAGGGGAAGGCTGGTCAAGACACCAAGCGAACTAACTTCTACTCCCAGCCCTTGCGAAATATCTCCCAATATAATGGGTAAAACAGTAAAAGGAGTCCGCAAGGAAACACCAATCAGGATAATACCTGGAACAAAAAAGAGTGACTGCTTTTTCATAAAATACCTCTTCTAGCTGATTTTAATAACAGCTTATTTTAAGGCTTTTTCACTATAATGTCAAGTAAGGTTTCTGGCTTTCAAGATAAAAATGGGAAAGTCTTGAAAATTATGATAAAATAGTGGAAGGAAAAATTCAGGAGAGTAGTAGTGACTCAAAATGTTGAAAGTCTTCTCGTATCCATTGTAATCAGTGCATACAATGAAGAAAAATATCTGCCTGGTCTAATTGAAGACTTAAAAAATCAAACCTATCCTAAAGAAAATATTGAAATTCTATTTATAAATGCTATGTCTGCAGATGGGACAACAGCCATCATTCAGCAATTTATAAAAGAAGACACAGAGTTTAACTCAATCAGATTGTATAACAATCCTAAGAAAAATCAAGCTAGTGGTTTTAACCTGGGAGTTAAACATTCTGTAGGGGACCTTATTTTAAAAATTGATGCCCATTCAAAAGTTACTGAAAGTTTTGTAATGAATAATGTGGCTGTTATTCAACAAGGTGAATCTGTCTGTGGGGGACCTAGACCGACGATTGTTGAAGGAAAGGGAAAATGGGCAGAGACCGTGCATCTTGTTGAGGAAAATATGTTTGGCAGTAGCATTGCCAATTATCGAAAGAGTTCCGAGGATAGATATGTTTCTTCCATTTTTCATGGGATGTATAAACGAGAGGTTTTCCAGAAGGTTGGTTTAGTAAATGAGCAACTTGGCCGAACTGAAGATAATGATATTCATTATAGAATTCGAGAACATGGTTATAAAATCCGCTATAGCCCAAGTATTCTATCTTATCAGTATATTCGACCAACATTCAAGAAAATGCTGCATCAAAAGTATTCAAATGGTTTGTGGATTGGCTTGACAAGTCATGTTCAGCCTAAGTGTTTATCATTATTTCACTATGTCCCTTGTTTATTTGTTTTGAGTCTTGTGTTTAGCCTGGCATTGTTACCATTCACATTCTTATTTATAACTTTACTATTAGGTGCTTATTTTCTACTTTTATTACTGCTCACTTTTCTGACTTTATTAAAACATAAAAATGGATTTCTAATTATGATGCCATTTCTTTTATTTTCCATTCACTTTGCTTATGGCCTTGGGACGATTGTAGGTTTAATTAGAGGATTTAAATGGAAGAAGGAGTACAAGGAAACAGTAATTTATTTGGAAAAATAAACCAAATAAATCAAAATATGCTACAATAATGATATAGTATAACTCTTTTAAGGAGGAGTAAATTTCTATGAATAAAAAACTCACAGATTATGTGATTGATCTGGTGGAAATTTTAAATAAACAACAAAAACAGGTTTTCTGGGGAATATTTGATATTTTGAGTATGGTGGTTTCCATCATTGTATCTTATATTTTATTCTACGGCTTGATTAATCCAGCACCTGTTGACTACATTATCTATACGAGTTTGGCCTTCCTGTTCTATCAATTGATGATTGGATTTTGGGGGTTGAACGCTAGTATTAGTCGTTACAACAAGATTACGGATTTCATGAAAATCTTTTTTGGTGTGACTGCTAGCAGTATCTTGTCATATAGTATCTGCTATGCCTTCTTGCCTCTCTTCTCTATCCGTTTTATCGTGCTCTTTATCTTGTTGAGTACTTTCTTGATTTTATTGCCACGGATTACTTGGCAGTTAATCTACTCTAAACGCAAAAAGGGAAGTGGTGATGGAGAACACCGTCGGACCTTCTTGATTGGTGCCGGTGATGGTGGAGCTCTCTTTATGGATAGTTATCAACATCCAACTAGTGAATTAGAACTTGTCGGTATTTTGGACAAGGATTCTAAGAAAAAGGGCCAAAAACTTGGTGGGATTCCTGTTTTGGGTTCATATGATGATCTGCCTGAATTAGCCAAACGCCATCAAATCGAGCGTGTCATCGTTGCGATTCCGTCGCTTGACCCGTCAGAATATGAACGTATCTTGCAGATGTGTAATAAGCTGGGTGTCAAATGTTACAAGATGCCTAAGGTTGAAACCGTTGTTCAAGGACTTCACCAAGCAGGTGGAGGCTTCCAGAAGATTGATATCACAGACCTTTTGGGACGTCAGGAAATTCGTCTTGACGAGTCGCGTCTGGGAGCAGAACTTACTGGAAAAACAATCTTGGTTACAGGGGCTGGTGGTTCAATCGGTTCTGAAATCTGTCGCCAAGTTAGCCGCTTCAATCCTGAACGCATCGTCTTGCTCGGTCATGGGGAAAATTCAATCTACCTTGTTTATCATGAATTGATTCGTAAGTTCCAAGGGATTGATTATGTACCTGTGATTGCGGACATTCAAGACTATGATCGCTTGTTGCAAGTCTTTGAGCAGTACAAGCCAGCTATTGTTTATCATGCGGCTGCTCACAAGCACGTTCCGATGATGGAGCGCAATCCAAAAGAAGCCTTCAAAAACAATATCCGTGGAACCTACAATGTTGCTAAGGCTGTTGATGAAGCCAAAGTACCTAAGATGGTTATGATTTCGACAGATAAGGCGGTTAATCCACCAAATGTTATGGGAGCAACCAAGCGCGTGGCTGAGTTGATTGTCACTGGATTTAACCAACGTAGCCAATCAACCTACTGTGCAGTTCGTTTTGGGAATGTACTTGGTAGCCGTGGTAGTGTCATTCCAGTCTTTGAACGTCAGATTGCTGAAGGTGGTCCTGTCACGGTGACAGACTTCCGCATGACCCGTTACTTTATGACTATTCCAGAAGCTAGCCGTCTGGTTATCCATGCTGGTGCTTATGCCAAAGATGGAGAAGTCTTTATCCTTGATATGGGCAAACCAGTCAAGATTTATGACTTGGCTAAGAAAATGGTCCTTCTAAGTGGACACACCGAAAGCGAAATTCCAATCGTTGAAGTTGGAATCCGCCCAGGTGAAAAACTCTACGAAGAACTCTTGGTATCAACTGAACTTGTTGATAATCAGGTTATGGATAAGATTTTCGTTGGTAAAGTTAATGTCATGCCTCTAGAAGCAATCGATCAAAAGATTGAAGAGTTCCGCACTCTTAGTGGAGATGAGTTGAAGCAAGCTATTATCGCCTTTGCCAATCAAACTACCCACGTTGAATAAAAAAGAAAAACGCATATTATCAGGTCTGAAGAATCTTGGTAATATGCGTTTTGTTATGTAGAGACTTGCTCCATTTTCTTCTGGAATGGAGTCGTTGTCCAGTCTATGTTATTGAAAATACTCCAAAACTTCTATGGGTTTGTGGGCGATATAATCAGGTTGATAGTTTAGCAAGTCTGCTTGCTCTCCAAATCCCCAAGTGACGGCCAATTTCTGAATGCCTGTTTCTTGAGCTCCAAGCATATCAAACTTGGTATCTCCGATGATGATGGTTTGTTCCGGTGCTAGTTGATGTGTCTGCAAGGCTTGGCGAATGACATCTGCCTTATGAGGTGCTTCAGGGCTGGAACCATAAATGCCATCAAAGAAATGATGGATTCCTAAGTTTTTAGTCATGTCTTGAGCGGTTGGAGTATTCTTTGTAGTGGTGATATAAAGAGGGTAATTGCTCGATAATTTCTCAAGCAAGTCTACAATCTGAGGAAAGAGTTGAGCTTCATGGATGCCTTTTGCCTTGTAGTAAGAACGGTATATCTGCACGGCCTCAGAAATTTGTTCTTTGGGCAGGCAGGTCGCAAAACTACTTTCAAGGGGCGGTCCCATAAAACCACGAATAGTTTTGGTATCAGGACTAGGCACTCCCAGCTCCTTAAAGGTATGAGTAAAGGCATTGTGAATCCCGATAGAACTATCAACGAGGGTTCCGTCCAGATCGAAAAAAATCGCTGTGATAGAGGTCATGGTTTCTCCTATTTGATAAGCTTATTCTCCGAAAATTTCTTTTTGCAGGCGACGACCAGTAGGGGTGGCAGCGAGTCCACCTTCAGCTGTTTCACGAAAGGCAGTTGGCATGCTTGACCCCACTTGGTACATGGCATCGATAACTTCATCCACAGGAATTTTAGATTCGATACCTGCCAGGGCCATGTCTGCTGCGATGAAGGCAAAGCTGGCTCCCATGGCATTACGTTTGACACAGGGAACTTCGACCAAGCCGGCAACAGGGTCACAGATAAGGCCCAGCATATTTTTAATGACAAAGGCAATGGCCTGACTGGCCTGATAAGGTGTTCCACCGGCAGCTAGAGTCAAGGCTGCAGCACTCATAGCAGAGGCCGAACCAACCTCGGCCTGACAGCCACCTTCAGCACCTGAGATAGAAGCATTATTTGCGATGACTAGTCCAAAGGCACCGGCAGCAAAGAGGAAATCCAGCTGTTGCTCGTGGCTGAGGTCTAATTTTTCAATAGCAGCAGTGAGAACGGAAGGGAGACAGCCAGCACTTCCAGCGGTTGGAGTAGCGCAGACCAAGCCCATTTTAGCATTGTGTTCATTGACTGCGATAGCATTTCGGGCAGCAGAGAGAATCGTGTAATCTGACAGAGTTTTTCCGTTTTTAATGTAGTGATCCAATTTGGCAGCATCTCCACCTGTCAGGCCACTACGAGATTTATTTTCATTGAGGCCGAGTTGGACAGAGGCTTTCATGACTTCCAGATTGCGTTCCATGAGAAGGAAGACTTCTTCACGTTCGCGACCGGTCAATTCAAACTCTGTTGTAATCATGAGTTCTGCGACATTTCCTTGAAAGTCCAGATCTGCTTGCTCGACCAATTCTTTGATAGAATAAAACATGCTTCCTCCTATTTAAAGAAATTGACATTGTGGAGATGAGGGATTTTTCGAATTTCTTCGATAGCCTCATCACAGTTGCGACTGTCAACTTCGATAATCATAATAGCTTTTTCACCAGCTTTTTCACGAGTGACATTCATCTGGGCGATATTGATATCATAGCGGGAGAGTGCCTCCGTAACAAGGGCAATCATACCTGGAATATCTTGATGAACGATGATGATAGTTGGTGTATTCATATTAAGAGAGACAGCAAAGCCATTGAGTTCGGTTACCTGAATATTCCCTCCACCGATAGAAATACCAGTCACACTGATAGTTTTATGGGCATTTTTAACGGTGATTTTAGTAGTGTTAGGGTGAGGGGCATTGCTGTCTTTCTGAATAGTCCAGACAATCTTGATACCGCGCTTGTGGGCAATTTCCAGACTATTTGGGATTTCAGGATCATCTGTATCCATGCCCAAAATACCTGCAACAAGGGCTAGGTCTGTCCCGTGACCACGATAGGTCTTGGCAAATGAGTTAAATAGTTGGAATTCGACTTCTGTCGGAGTATCATCAAAAATGGAAGAGACAATCTTTCCAATACGAACAGCACCAGCGGTATGACTACTAGATGGGCCAATCATAACTGGTCCGATGATATCAAAGACAGATTGAAAACGAAGTGATTTCATCAGTTTCCCCTTATAAAAATTCTTATCTCTATTATATCAAAGAATGAAGGTCTTGGCTTTAATTGTGGATGAAAACCTTTTTACACTACAAATAGCATAAAAAAGCATCTTTTGTAACAAAAAATAGCTTATTTAGGGAAATAAAAAATAATTTTGTAATATTTCTACATAAAAGTGTCAAGAAACGGTAATATTTAAAGGGTATGATAGAACTATAGAAAGAAGGAGAATTTTCAAATATGAAATCAACAACTAAAAAGATTAAAACAACTCTTGCAGGAGTAGCTGCCTTGTTTGCAGTATTTGCTCCATCATTTGTATCTGCTCAAGAATCATCAACTTACACTGTTAAAGAAGGTGATACACTTTCAGAAATCGCTGAAACTCACAACACAACTGTTGAGAAATTGGCAGAAAACAACCACATTGACAACATTCATTTGATTTATGTTGGTCAAGAGTTGGTTATCGATGGTCCTGTAGCGCCTGTTGCAACACCAGCGCCAGCTACTTATGCGGCACCAGCTGCTCAAGATGAAACTGTTTCAGCTCCAGTAGTAGAAACTACAGAAGTAGTAGAAGAAGCAGCACCAGCTGCAAGCGCTCCTGTAGCAGAAGAAACTGTTGCTGCAGCAGAAACTTCAGCACCAGCTTCAACTGTAAGTGGATCTGAAGCAGAAGCTAAAGAATGGATCGCTCAAAAAGAATCAGGCGGTAGCTACACAGCTACAAATGGCCAATACATCGGACGCTACCAATTGACAGATTCATACTTGAACGGTGACTACTCAGCTGAAAACCAAGAACGTGTAGCAGATGCCTACGTTGCAGGACGTTACGGTTCATGGTCAGCCGCTAAAAACTTTTGGCTTAACAACGGCTGGTATTAAGAAATAACGAACAGAATAATATGAAAAGGTCGAGGAAATCCCTCGACTTTTTTATATTTCTTTCGGTTGATAATAGGTCTCCACTTCTTTTTTGAGAAAGGCTAGAATGGACGTTTCATCGGTCAGCTCCAGAAGGGAGAACCCTTTTTGGATAAGCTTAGAATCATCCCTACAAATCCCAATACGGACATAGCAGACAGCAAGCATATCGTAGTTTTTCTTGTTCTTGGCATCCTCTAGTAAAATATAGCAGATTCGTTGACACATGTTTTTGTCTTGATGGTATAAGTAAATGGTGGAAAGGTTGAGTAGGATTGCCATTCGTAAGTCGTATAAATGTTGGTGGTTTTTATAGACTTCTAAGCGTTGCAGGATTTTTCCAGTAATGAGATGGAGGTGTTCAATTGGAAAGCTGAAAAGGATGGTATTGAGGATTTTTAGGTCACTTTCATACCATGTATCTTGTTTTTCAATTTTTTCCCATAGTTTTTTGACAGTCTGTTTCACTTGGTCTGACAGTTGATCTGTACCATGTTGACGAATATGAATGACAACTTCAAGCATATCCCTGATTTCTTCTATAGGCAGGTCGTGATGGGTCTTGAGATAGTTTTGGCATGTTTCAAAAAAATCAACTAGACCACTGCCACCAATGATGGAATTCATATTGAGATAAGTTTGCATGATTTCTGTCCGTTGGCTCGGCTGATAGAGATGGCAGATGTAGTCAAACTCTTCAAAACTCATATTGATTTGCCGGAGAAGAAAATCCATATTTTCATATTTAGGAGTTACTTTACCACTTTCAATCTTTGATAGGCTAGTTCTTGAGAGAACATTTCCACAGACCTCTTCTTGGGTCAATCCTTTTGACTCGCGTATTTCTTTATAGACCTTTCCGAAATCATAACGCATGATTGACTCCTTTTCGTGAAAAAAGTTAACAAATAATAAAATCCTATTAAAAATATTGTATCATAGTAATATAAAAAGTAGAAAAGAAAGCTAAAATAAGTTTGGTGTAATTTTAAAATGGGCTTAACAGTATTATGATGTAGCTAGAAAAGGGATGGAAAAATGTTTAAAAATAAGGAACTTTTTCGAGTAGTTATGATATTTGTGATAGGAATTATCCTAATTTTAATGACACCCGTCTTATTTAAAGTTGTGATGGAACTATTTTCAAAATAAATAGGCCTCTGCTTTATGTAGAGTCGTGAATCAGGAGGTTAAGTGATGAACTACAATTTAAAATATCTTTTATCAGGAATATTTGTCCTAGTCTTTATAGGTTTCCTAGTCTGGATGCGTTATGTTAATCAGAGGAAGGAAGAAGAGCATTCGGATGTGTCTTTTGAAGCGAGGTTAGATAGTGAGGTAAAGGCCTTATATAAACAACTAGGATTGGGTGAGGAGCCTCATTATTTCTTAGCCTATCGCTACCTACATCCCTGGTTTAATTTGGCGATTTTACCACCAACAGTTGAAATTTTCTTAACTAAAATAGCGCTGGTGATGGTGACACCAGACGAACTGTTGATAAGAAATCTTGGGAATGGGATGACTTTCACAAGTGAGCATCATCGTGATTTGCGGCAAGGACTTATCCGCATTCCAAAATCAGAGATGAAAGAATTTGAGATTCGTAACTGGAAAAAATTTTTTGTATTTGGCGATTTTTTGACAATTAAAACAAGCCAACATAGCTATTATTTACAGGTTAGAGATGATGGACTTCAAAAAGGAAGTCTTTCTACCAAACACTTCTCCGACTTGAAACGACAAGATTTTCTCGGATTATTGACAGATAAACGGACATTTTGATTGACAATTGCCCAAAAAACGAATCTCTGAACGTTCAAAAACCACACAGTATCCCTTTCAATTTGATTGTGTTCAAGATTGGAATGACAGTGTGGTTTTATTTAGAAGTTAGTTTTTGCTAGCCTTTTATATACTTTATTCGACAAAAGATAATTTTTAAATAGTAGTAATAACAGATTGCTTACGGCTGACGAGATTCTGGAGTTTCTCCAGCTGAATTAGTGCGATTATTACTGTTAGTATCGCGAACCTCGGCATTATTACTATTATTATTGGTATTCGTATTTCCTTGGGTTCCTGCAGTATCAGTAGCTTGATCTCGTGTATTGACAGCAGTGTTTCCCCCGCTTCTAGCACTATCAGATGAATATTGCTCGCTTGCAGGTGCTTGTGAATTATATCTGTTCCCATTTGACTCAGTATAGCTTGGAGTGTAGCTACCTCCTTCTGAAGAATAGCTTTCTCTTCCCTCAACGTTACTAGTCGTTTCTGTTTCTTTTTTATTAGACTTTTGTTCTTCTTCTTTTTTGGTCAAGACTTCAACTTGCTTTTGGAATTTAGAAATCAGTTCTTGAATGGGTTTTATTTTTTCATCAATAGTGACTTGTTCGCTTGTGGAATTGACACTTTTAATAATTTCTAGTATTTTTTGTAAGGAAGTGATGGCTGTTTCAAGTGTTTGTTTATCTTCGAATTGGTTATCGGATTCCTTTATATCCAATTTTAAAGCTTTTTCAGTATAATGATTAGTGATTTTATCGGCCGTAGAAGTAAGAAAATCTGCTAATGTCTTTTTGCCTTCGTCAGTGGTCGGCTTTAATTCTTGAATTTTTTTCCAATCCTCTATAATCGTTTCAGAATCAATATTGAAGTCTTTAATGGCATTTTTTACTTGTTCGACATCTTGTCCATTCTTATGTTGTTTGCTGAGAGCGATGTTCCCTCTATCTGCTTGGATATGTTCTTGATGAATGACTAAACCTATTAAAAGTCCAAGACCTACAACAATAATGATAGTAAAAATAGTATTTTTTGATGTTAGAATATCTTTGTAGTTTTTCACAATCGTACTACGTACATGGATGGTAGTATCTTAAAGGGATCATGTACGACTTCCTCCTCATTACAGTATATCATTTTTAGCTTATTTTATAAATAAGTTTATAAGTAGAATCGAGATTTAACTGTTCATTGCCCTTTTTGTAATTATATTTCTGTTTCTATCAAATAGAATGTCAGATTATCAGCCTCTTTCTTGTCTTCTCTAACCAAGCGTGTTATAATGAATACTGCTCAAGCGACCTTCAATCGTTAAAGCACACACGACCTTCAATCGTGAATAAACGAATAGATGGGAGACCTACCATGAGTGATAACTTTAAAACACGTGTTGTCGTGGGGATGAGTGGTGGTGTTGATTCGTCGGTGACGGCTCTTCTTCTCAAGGAGCAGGGCTACGATGTGATCGGTATCTTCATGAAGAACTGGGATGACACAGATGAAAACGGCGTCTGTACGGCGACCGAAGATTACAAGGATGTGGCTGCGGTGGCAGATCAGATCGGCATTCCTTACTACTCTGTCAATTTTGAAAAAGAGTACTGGGACCGCGTCTTTGAGTATTTCCTAGCGGAATACCGTGCAGGACGCACGCCTAATCCAGATGTTATGTGCAACAAGGAAATCAAGTTCAAGGCTTTTTTGGACTATGCCATGACCTTGGGGGCAGACTATGTAGCGACTGGGCATTATGCCCGAGTGGCGCGTGATGAGGATGGGACAGTTCACATGCTTCGTGGCGTTGACAATGGCAAGGACCAGACCTATTTCCTCAGCCAACTGTCGCAAGAACAACTTCAAAAAACCATGTTCCCACTAGGACATTTGGAAAAGCCTGAAGTTCGCAGACTAGCAGAAGAAGCAGGACTTGCGACTGCTAAGAAGAAAGACTCGACAGGGATTTGCTTTATCGGAGAAAAGAACTTTAAAAACTTTCTCAGCAACTACCTGCCAGCTCAGTCTGGTCGCATGATGACAGTGGATGGTCGCGATATGGGCGAGCATGCAGGTCTTATGTACTATACGATTGGTCAGCGTGGCGGTCTTGGTATCGGTGGCCAACACGGCGGTGACAATGCCCCTTGGTTCGTTGTCGGAAAAGATCTAAGTAAGAATATCCTCTATGTCGGACAAGGTTTCTACCATGACTCGCTTATGTCAACTAGTCTAGAGGCTAGTCAAGTCCACTTTACTCGTGAGATGCCAGAGGAATTTACGCTAGAATGCACAGCAAAATTCCGCTACCGTCAGCCTGATTCTAAGGTGACCGTCCATGTCAAAGGAGACAAGGCAGAGGTCATCTTTGCGGAACCACAACGCGCCATTACACCAGGACAGGCAGTTGTCTTTTACGATGGCGAAGAGTGTCTAGGTGGTGGCTTGATTGACAATGCTTACCGCGATGGACAAGTTTGTCAGTACATTTAGATTGACAAATTTTCTCAATTTGCTACAATAATAAAAGCAATAGAAATGATGGTCAAAGCTCATGGATGTTGCAGGCTTTTTTGTCCTGCACTTCTTTGGAGTTTTGACTGTTTTTGTGTGATTTCATGGGGGAAATTAAATGTATATCAATAACTTAAGTTACGAATTGTATAAATTTGTGTTAAAATTTTTGAAATTGCAGAAGTCTAGCTATACAAAAAAAGGAAAAATGTTAATTTTTTTTGCAAGCGCAGCACTTGTTTTTTATCTGATTTTTGTAGCAACAATTCTATTTAAAAATATTTTGGGTATTAAGATTTCAGCAGCTCTTATGTTTGTATCAGTATGTGTGACTATCTACTGCATTTCTCTTTTTAATAAAGAACAACAGAAGATCAATCATATGAAAGTACAATTGCAAAAATATAGACGTTTTAAACAGAAGTTTCATGAAAAGTACGGGATAGAGGTAGAGGAAAGCTTATTACAGAAGACAATTGACGAACTATCAAAGAGTATTGAATTAGAAATAGAAAGAAGTAAATATACATTTGATAAAATATTGTCAATTATGACACTAACACCTATTTTAGCAGTGTTTTTAAGTTTTGGGAAAGTTCCTGATAGCAATCAATATGATCCTTCCTTTATAGTTATAGCAATTGTTTGTATAACAGTAGTAGGAATTCATTTTTTTACCAAAAGTATTTATTTTCCTCAATTTAAGGAAGTTGAGAAGAAACAGAGAGTTTTATCCTTTTTAACAGGATGTTTGTTAGAACTTAAAATAAATGATGATAGTTTAGAAGATATTGAAAAAAATGAAGAGGATGAAGTGGAAATTTTAGATTCTGAAAATAGAAACTTAGATTGTAATATACGAATATTATTTGGTGTGTTTTCTTATTACAATAGTTATGTAAATGAGGAACATAAGCTATCAATAAGTTTTTTGTGGGGTATGTTGAAAATAGATTTCACAAAAACAAAAACTCAAAGAGAATGTAATATTAAGTTTTTATGGAAACTGATTGATATTTGTAGAAAAAGTGAGTGGAATAGGAGAGAAACATGACTTATCATTTTACTGAAGAATACGATATTATTGTAATTGGTGCGGGACACGCTGGGGTCGAGGCTTCCTTGGCCGCTAGCCGTATGGGCTGTAAGGTCTTGCTTGCGACCATCAACATTGAAATGCTGGCCTTCATGCCTTGTAACCCCTCTATCGGTGGTTCTGCCAAAGGGATTGTTGTACGTGAAGTTGATGCCCTCGGTGGCGAGATGGCTAAGACCATTGACAAGACTTACATCCAGATGAAGATGCTCAACACAGGTAAGGGTCCTGCCGTTCGTGCCCTTCGTGCGCAGGCTGACAAGGAGCTTTACTCTAAGGAGATGCGCAAGACAGTTGAAAATCAAGAAAATCTGACTCTTCGTCAAACCATGATTGATGAGATTTTGGTGGAAGACGGCAAAGTTGTCGGTGTACGTACAGCGACCCATCAAGAGTATGCTGCTAAGGCCGTTATCGTGACGACAGGGACTGCACTACGTGGGGAAATTATCATCGGAGACCTCAAGTACTCATCAGGTCCTAACCACAGCTTGGCTTCTATTAACCTTGCTGACAATCTTAAGGAACTGGGCCTCGAAATCGGTCGTTTCAAGACAGGAACCCCTCCACGTGTCAAGGCTTCTTCAATTAACTACGATGTGACCGAGATTCAGCCAGGAGACGAAGCGCCTAATCATTTCTCATACACTTCACGAGATGAGGATTATGTCAAGGACCAAGTGCCATGCTGGTTGACCTACACCAATGGTACCAGTCATGAGATTATCCAAAACAACCTCCACCGTGCGCCTATGTTTACAGGTGTGGTCAAGGGAGTGGGGCCTCGTTACTGTCCGTCGATTGAGGACAAGATTGTACGCTTTGCAGATAAGGAGCGCCACCAACTCTTCCTTGAGCCAGAAGGGCGCAATACAGAGGAAGTCTATGTTCAAGGACTTTCAACCAGTCTGCCTGAGGATGTGCAACGTGAACTTGTTCATTCTATCAAAGGTTTGGAAAATGCAGAGATGATGCGAACAGGTTATGCCATTGAGTATGATATGGTCTTGCCTCATCAGTTGCGTGCGACACTGGAAACCAAGAAAATCTCAGGACTTTTCACTGCTGGTCAGACAAATGGAACGTCAGGTTACGAAGAAGCTGCTGGGCAAGGGATTATCGCGGGTATCAATGCGGCTCTGAAAATCCAAGGCAAGCCTGAGTTGATTTTGAAGCGTAGTGATGGTTATATCGGGGTGATGATTGATGACTTGGTGACCAAGGGAACCATTGAACCCTACCGTCTATTGACAAGTCGTGCTGAGTACCGTCTCATCCTCCGTCATGACAACGCTGATATGCGTCTGACAGAGATGGGACGCGAGATTGGACTTGTGGATGATGAACGTTGGGCTCGATTTGAGATTAAGAAAAATCAATTTGACAATGAGATGAAGCGTCTCGACAGTATCAAACTCAAGCCAGTCAAGGAAACCAATGCCAAGGTTGAGGCAATGGGCTTCAAGCCGTTGACCGATGCAGTGACAGCCAAGGAATTCCTTCGCCGTCCAGAAGTTTCTTATCAAGATGTGGTGGCTTTTATCGGACCAGCAGCAGAGGACTTGGATGACAAGATTATCGAATTGATTGAAACAGAAATCAAATACGAGGGTTACATCTCAAAAGCTATGGATCAGGTTGCCAAGATGAAACGCATGGAAGAAAAACGCATTCCAGCCAATATCGACTGGGATGACATTGATTCTATCGCGACGGAAGCCCGTCAGAAGTTCAAACTCATTAATCCAGAAACCATCGGCCAAGCCAGCCGTATTTCGGGAGTAAACCCAGCAGATATTTCTATTTTGATGGTGTATTTGGAAGGTAAAAATCGTAGTATTTCTAAAAATCAAGAAAAGAAAGCATAGAGAAAAACAGCTCCGAAGACGGGGCTGTTTTATAATTTATTCTTCATCTGGTGTGAGGATCATCGGGATGATAATCGGTTCACGTTCGGTATTTTCATAGAGGAATGGTCGAATGGCGTTGACAATGGCACCATTGACAGATTGCACGCTGGCGTCCTTGTTTTTGAGTGCGATACGAATTGCATTGAAGAGGATGCGTTGGCTTTGGCGAATCAAATCACCAGACTCTCTCATGTAGACAAAGCCTCGGCTGAGGATGTCTGGACCAGACAGAATCATCTGCGATTTGAAGTCAACAGTTGCGACTGCCAGAACGACACCGTCTTCAGATAAATCACGACGGTCTTTGAGGACAGCAGCGCCGATTTCACCGATACGATTTCCATCGACATAGATGTCTTGGGCATTGAAATGACCTGCGATACGAGCTGAGTCAGCAGTAAGAGCAAGCACATCACCATTGCTCATGATAAAGATATTGTCCTTCTCGACACCAGTATCCACCGCTAGTCCAGCGTGGACTTTTTGCATGCGGTATTCACCGTGGACAGGCATGAAGTATTTTGGCTTAATCAAGCGGAGCATGAGTTTTTGCTCTTGCTGACCACCGTGTCCAGATGTATGGATATTGTTCACTTTACCGTGGATAACTTCGACACCAGCTTCAGAAATGATGTTAATCAGCTTGTTGACGCTAGTCGTGTTTCCAGGGATTGGGCTAGAAGAGAAGATAACCGTATCACCGGGTTGGAGTTGTACCTGACGGTGGGTTCCGTTGGCGATACGAGAGAGGGCTGCCATCGGCTCGCCCTGACTACCTGTACAGAGGATCAGAACCTCGCCTGCAGGGTAATCTTTGATTTCATTTGGCTCGATAAAGGTTCCCTTAGGAGCTTTGATGTAACCAAGCTCGATTCCATTGACAATGGCTTTTTCCATAGAGCGACCAAAGACCGCAATCTTGCGTCCAGTCTTAACAGCGGCTTCTGTCGCTTGCTGGAGACGGAAGATATTTGAGGCAAAGGATGCAAAGATGATACGTCCTTCAATGCCTTGGATAATCTTCATGATGGACTGACCAACGACTTTTTCAGAGTTGGTAAAGGTTGGAATTTCTGCATTTGTCGAGTCAGACAGGAGACAGAGTACACCTTCTTCACCAAGCGCAGCCATACGGTGCAAATCTGCTGGTTCACCAACTGGTGTTAAGTCAAACTTGAAGTCACCCGTACAGACAATTTTCCCTTGAGGAGTATGAATGACAATCCCCAAAGGCTCTGGAATAGAGTGAGTAGTTCTAAAGAAAGTTGCCTTAAGATTTTTAAAGGTCAACTCAGTGTTGTGGTTGATTTCGTAAAGTTTGGCGTTGCGCAAGAGGCCGTGTTCTTCGAGTTTTCCACGGATTAAAGCCAAGGCAAGCGGTCCAGCATAGATGGGGACATTTGCTTGCTTGAGCAGGAATGGAATCCCACCGATGTGGTCCTCGTGTCCGTGTGTAATCAAAACAGCCTTGACGCGGTCGATATTGTCTACGATATAAGAGTAATCAGGAATGACGTAGTCGATACCCAGCAAGTCATCTTCTGGGAATTTAATCCCAGCATCGACGATGATAATCTCATCTTGGTATTCAATCCCGTATGTATTTTTCCCGATTTCTCCCAGACCACCGATGGCAAAAACGCCGACTTCTTCAGGTTTAAGAGTATAGGCCATATTAGAACTCCGTGATTTCGAAGGCGCCAGTTTCTTTTTCGTAATCTAGCAATTTGTCAGACAAGAGTTCGATATACTCGATATTGTACTCTGGGCGATTTTCTTCGACAAGTTGGCGAGCAGCGATGCGGCCCTCAAGTTCTGAGCTGGCATCGATGTCTAGGTAAAGTGCGCGTGTTGTTTCACGACGTGGGCTACGTTCTTTTGTTTCTTGATAAAAAACTTTGTAAATCATATAGTTCCTTTCTATTTACAGGTCAGCTTATTCCAAACTTTTAGCATAGATTTGCTTGATTTCATTCCATTTTGTGTCTAGATTGACCTTGATTCGTTACAATTATTTCAATTATACCACAAAATGAAAAATTAGTAAAAGACAGAAACGAGAAAGTCAGGGGACGATTCCTTTAGTAAGCGCTTGCAAAAACAAAGAAAATGTGCTATATTGACAATGGAAGTGAAATTTATCGCTTGTCATAATTCCATATAGATTTTAAGTCAAGGAGGTTGCCCTATGTATAACTTATTTGCTTTTGCTATCGGAGCTCGCTTGGTAGCTTTTATTGTTTTTGTTGCTTGCGTTTATGCGGGGAATCTTCTATTTGCCAAACTGGAACGACGACAAACCAAGTTCTTGTGGAAAATTACCTTTGTGACTCTCTACTCGCTTTTTCTCCTCCTCGTAACCTATGTCGTTTGGTTTGTATTTTACTTTGGATTAAATGCTTAGATGCCCTGCTCATGCTGGGGCTTTTTGTTTGGGGGCAAAGAAAATTCCCATGTGCCAGCTTTTGTAGTATAATAGTAAGCAGACAAAAAGATAGGAATGTGTTATGAAAGTATTAGCTTTTGATACGTCCAGCAAGGCTCTTTCTCTCGCTATTTTAGAGGACAAGCAGGTTCTTGCCGAGACGACGATTAATATTAAGAAAAATCACAGTATTACCCTTATGCCTGCCATTGATTTTTTGATGGCGAGTTTGGATTGGACACCCAAGGACTTGGACCGAATCGTAGTGGCGGAAGGGCCAGGTAGCTACACGGGTTTGCGAATCGCGGTAGCCACTGCCAAGACGCTTGCTCATACTCTGAACATTGAGTTAGTTGGTATGTCGAGCCTCTTGGCTCTGGTGCCCTACCAACAAGAAGGCTTGTTCGTTCCTTTGATGGATGCGCGTCGCAACAATGTTTATGCAGGATTTTATGAAAATGCTAAATCTGTCATGCCAGAAGCACACCTATCTTTTGAAGAGGTGTTAGAAAAAGTCAAGGGCGCTAGTCAGGTAACCTTTGTCGGAGAAGTTTCCTCCTTTGTGGAGCAGATTCAAGAACACTTGCCAAGGACTAATTTCAAAGAAACCTTGCCTAATGCAACCAATCTTGCTCTTTTGGCCTGGGATAAGGAAGCAGACTCCTTGCACGACTTTGTGCCTAACTACCTCAAACGTGTTGAGGCTGAGGAAAATTGGCTCAAGAACCACACCGAATCTGGCGAGTCTTACATTAAACGCCTATGATAGAAATCAAACGAATCCAACAGCAACCTGATTTGGCTCAAGCCATCTCCGATGTCATGATAGATGTTTACCCAGTCAGTCCTTGGACGCTGGAACAAATCCAAGCAGATCTGTCCCAAGATCAGACTTGGTATGCTCTGGCTTATGATGGGGCAGAAGTGATTGGCTTTCTAGCCGTGCAGGAAAATATCTTTGAGGCAGAAGTCTTGCAAATCGCTGTTAAACAAACCTATCAGGGTCAGGGAATTGCGTCAGCCTTGTTTGCTCAATTGCCGACAGATAAGGAGCTCTTCCTCGAAGTCAGAAAGTCAAATTATCGAGCGCAAGCATTTTACAAGAAAGAAAAGATGGGAGTCATCGCTGAGCGAAAGGCCTACTACCATGATCCAGTCGAGGACGCCATTATCATGAAGAGAGAAATAGATGAAGGATAGATATATTTTAGCATTTGAGACATCCTGTGATGAGACCAGTGTTGCCGTATTGAAAAACGACGATGAGCTCTTGTCCAATGTCATTGCTAGTCAAATTGAGAGTCACAAACGTTTTGGGGGCGTAGTGCCTGAAGTAGCCAGTCGTCACCATGTCGAGGTCATTACAGCCTGTATCGAGGAGGCGCTAGCAGAAGCAGGAATTACCAAAGAGGACGTGACAGCTGTTGCGGTTACCTATGGACCGGGCTTGGTCGGAGCCTTACTAGTTGGTTTGTCAGCTGCTAAGGCTTTTGCTTGGGCACATGGACTTCCACTAATTCCTGTTAACCACATGGCTGGTCACCTCATGGCAGCTCAGAGTGTGGAACCGTTGGAGTTTCCCTTGCTAGCTCTCTTGGTCAGCGGTGGACACACAGAGTTGGTTTATGTTTCGGAGGCTGGTGATTACAAGATTGTTGGGGAAACGCGTGATGATGCAGTTGGCGAGGCCTATGATAAGGTCGGCCGTGTCATGGGCTTAACCTATCCTGCAGGTCGTGAGATTGATGAGCTAGCTCATCAGGGACAGGATATTTATGATTTTCCTCGTGCCATGATTAAGGAGGATAATCTGGAGTTTTCATTCTCTGGTTTGAAGTCCGCCTTTATCAATCTTCACCACAATGCCGAACAAAAGGGAGAAAATCTGTCCACAGAGGATTTGTGTGCTTCCTTCCAAGCAGCTGTCCTGGATATTCTCATGGCAAAAACCAAGAAGGCTTTGGAGAAATACCCTGTTAAAACTCTAGTTGTGGCAGGTGGTGTGGCAGCCAATAAAGGTCTCAGAGAACGCCTAGCAACCGAAATAACAGATGTCAAGGTCATCATCCCACCTATGCGCCTCTGCGGAGACAATGCAGGTATGATTGCCTATGCCAGCGTCAGCGAGTGGAACAAAGAAAACTTTGCAAGCTTGGACCTCAATGCCAAGCCAAGTCTTGCCTTTGATACTATGGAATAAAATGGAGTCTGTCTGATTACAATCAGCAGACTTTTTTCTCTTTCCTGAATGTGTTATAATAGTCCATGCTATGGCTGGAGCCTTTTCAGCCTACTTATACTCTTCGAAAATCTCTTCAAACTGCGTCAGCTTCTATCTACAACCTCAAAACAATGTTTTGAGCAACCTGCGGCTAGCTTCCTAGTTTGCTCTTTGATTTTCGTTGAGTATTATTAAGACAATATGAGGAGAAAGATGAAAGAAAAAGGATTTTGGGAGGGGGCGCAGGCAGCTATGCCAACGGCCCTTGGTTATGTCAGTATTGGCCTTGCCTGTGGAATTATCGGTGCGCCCTATGTGACACCTGTTGAGATGGGCTTGATGAGCCTCTTTGTTTATGCTGGGAGTGCCCAATTTGCTATGTTGGCCTTGATTGCAGTGCAGGCGCCTGTAGCGGCTATTGCTACGACGGTCTTTTTGATTAATTTGCGTCTCTTTTTGTTGAGTTTGCATGCGTCGACCTATTTCCGTCATACTAGTCTTTGGCACAATATCGGTATGTCTAGTATCTTGACGGATGAGACCTATGGCGTTTTGATGGGTGAATTGGCCCATACAGACAAGGTCAATCCTATGTGGATGCACGGAAACAATCTCAATAGCTATGTGGCTTGGTTTGTGGGGACAGTTGTCGGAACGGCTCTGGGTGGCCTGCTACCAAATCCAGAAATCTTTGGCTTGGATTTTGCCCTGGTTGGGATGTTCATCGGAATTTTTGCTTCGCAATTCCAGATTATGCAAAGACGGATTCCTGTCCGTAATCTGCTCATTATCCTAGCAGTTGTTGCGGTGTCCTTCTTTTTACTCTTGACAGTGGTGTCTCAGTCACTAGCTGTTCTGTTTGCGACGTTACTTGGTTGTACAATGGGGGTAGTTTTAGATGGTCAGTAAGTATCTTTTATTAGCAGTTATTTTCTCTGGCTTGGTGACCTGGATTCCTCGTATGATTCCCTTCATCTTGGTCAAATATAAGGGCTTGCCTGCGATTGTTGAACGTTTTTTGAAGTTCTTGCCCGTTTCTATTATCTTTGCCTTGATTCTTTCAAGTGTAGTGACAGGTAAGGTTGGCAGTCTTCCTCAAATCAAATGGCTGGACTTCTTAGCAGTCTTTCCAACAGCTTGGGTAGCCTTTCGTTACCGCAATCTAGTCGGAACAGTTCTCTTTGGAGTGGTCTTAATTGCAGTCTTGCGTTTGGTCTTTTAATACTCTTCGAAAATCAAATTCAAACCACGTCAGCTTCTATCTGCAACCTCAAAACAATGTTTTGAGCAACCTGCGGCTAGCTTTCTAGTTTGCTCTTTGATTTTCATTGAGTATAAATCAGCCATAAAGAAAACCTATCACAGAGATAGATATCATATAATGGCGTAAATGTTTTTTTTCTGTTAAGATTATAAGGTATTCTATTTTGGAGGAAATGACATGAAAAAAATCGTTAAATACTCATCTCTTGCTGCCCTAGGGCTTGTTGCTGCAGGTGTGCTAGCAGCTTGCTCAGGTGGTGCGAAAAAAGAAGGAGAAGCAGCTAGCAAGAAAGAAATTATCGTTGCAACTAATGCTACACCAAAACCATTCAACTATGAAGAAAATGGCGAATTGACTGGTTACGAAATTGAAGTGGTTCGCGCTATCTTTAAAGACTCTGACAAGTATGATGTCAAGTTTGAGAAGACAGAGTGGTCAGGAGTCTTTGCAGGACTTGATGCCGACCGTTACAATATGGCTGTTAGCAACATCAGCTACACTAAAGAACGTGCTGAAAAATACCTTTATGCAGCTCCAACTGCTAAAAACCCTAACGTTCTTGTAGTGAAAAAAGATGACCCTAGCATCAAATCGCTTGATGATATCGGTGGAAAATCAACAGAAGTTGTTCAAGGGACAACTTCTGCTAAACAGCTAGAAGACTACAACAAACAACATTCAGATAATCCAACTGTCCTAAAGTATACTAAAGCAGACTTCCAACAAATCATGGGACGCTTGAGCGATGGCCAATTTGACTACAAGATTTTTGATAAAATCGGTGTTGAAACAGTCATCAAGGACCAAGGTTTGGACAACTTGAAAGTGATCGAACTTCCAAGCGACCAACAACCTTATGTTTACCCACTTCTTGCTAAAGGTCAAGATGAGTTGAAAACATTTGTAGACAAACGTATCCAAGAACTCTACAAAGACGGAACTCTTGAAAAATTGTCTAAACAATTCTTTGGAGACACTTATCTACCAGCAGAAGCTGATATTAAATAATTTCTTGAAATCATCCATTCTGCATAAGGTGGATGATTTCTCAGTTTTTAGGGATATAGTTTTAAACTATATATCTGACTACATAATAACAATTTGTGAAATCAAACAAATTGTGAGATACTAGTACGGTATTATTTTTAAGGAGAAAGAATCATGAAAATTAAAAAATGGCTTGGTGTAGCAGCCCTTGCTACAGTCGCAGGTTTGGCTCTTGCAGCTTGCGGAAACTCAGAAAAGAAAGCAGACAATGCAACAACTATCAAAATCGCAACTGTTAACCGTAGCGGTTCTGAAGAAAAACGTTGGGACAAAATCCAAGAATTGGTTAAAAAAGACGGTATCACTTTGGAATTTACAGAGTTCACAGACTACTCACAACCAAACAAGGCAACTGCTGATGGCGAAGTAGACTTGAACGCTTTCCAACACTACAACTTCTTGAACAACTGGAACAAAGAAAACGGGAAAGACCTTGTAGCGATTGCTGATACTTATATCTCTCCAATCCGCCTTTACTCAGGTTTGAATGGAAGTGACAACAAGTACACTAAAGTAGAAGACATCCCAGCAAACGGAGAAATTGCTGTACCAAACGATGCTACAAACGAAAGCCGTGCGCTTTACTTGCTTCAATCAGCTGGTTTGATTAAATTGGATGTTTCTGGAACTGCCCTTGCAACAGTTGCTAACATCAAAGAAAATCCAAAGAACTTGAAAATCACTGAATTGGACGCTAGCCAAACAGCTCGTTCATTGTCATCAGTTGACGCTGCCGTTGTAAACAATACTTTCGTTACAGAAGCAAAATTGGACTACAAGAAAGCACTTTTCAAAGAACAAGCTGATGAAAATTCAAAACAATGGTACAACATCATTGTTGCGAAAAAAGATTGGGAATCATCACCTAAGGCTGATGCTATCAAGAAAGTTGTTGCAGCTTACCATACAGATGATGTGAAAAAAGTTATCGAAGAAACATCAGACGGTTTGGATCAACCAGTTTGGTAATAAGAAATAGGGAGGTGGGAGAGAAAATTCCACCTCTTGCTTTTGTATAGAGCATGGATTGTCAGGAAGAGTAGTTCATAGAAAGGTAGAGAGAATATGGTTTTTCCTAGCGAACAAGAACAAATTGAAAAATTTGAAAAGGATCATGTAGCCCAGCATTATTTTGAGGTTTTGCGTACCTTGATTTCTAAGAAGTCGGTCTTTGCCCAACAGGTGGGTCTCAAAGAAGTTGCCAACTATCTGGGTGAGATTTTCAAGCGTGTTGGGGCTGAAGTGGAGATTGATGAGACTTACACGGCGCCTTTTGTCATGGCGCATTTCAAGAGTTCGCGTCCAGATGCCAAAACCTTGATTTTCTATAACCACTATGACACTGTGCCAGCGGACGGAGATCAGGTCTGGACAGAGGATCCCTTTACGCTTTCGGTGCGCAATGGCTTCATGTATGGGCGTGGGGTTGATGATGATAAGGGGCATATCACAGCTCGTTTGAGTGCTTTGAGAAAATACATGCAGCACCATGATGATCTGCCTGTCAATATCAGTTTTATCATGGAGGGAGCGGAGGAATCGGCTTCGACAGACCTAGATAAGTATCTGGAAAAACATGCGGATAAACTCCGTGATGCGGATTTATTGGTCTGGGAACAAGGGACCAAAAATGCCTTGGAACAGCTAGAAATTTCTGGTGGAAATAAGGGGATTGTGACCTTTGATGCCAAAGTAAAAAGCGCTGATGTGGATATCCATTCTAGTTATGGTGGGGTTGTGGAGTCAGCTCCCTGGCACCTCCTTCAAGCCCTACAGTCTCTTCGTGCCGCAGATGGTCGTATCTTGGTTGAAGGTTTGTACGAAGAAGTACAAGAGCCAAATGAACGTGAATTGGCTTTGGTGGATATCTATGCTCAACGCAATCCAGGGGAAATCAGCCAGATTTATGGTTTGGAATTGCCTCTCTTACAAGAGGACCGTGCAGCCTTTCTAAAACGTTTCTTTTTCGAGCCAGCCCTTAATATAGAAGGGATTCAGTCAGGTTATCAAGGACAAGGGGTTAAAACGATTTTGCCTGCAGAAGCTAGTGCTAAGTTAGAAGTTCGTTTGGTTCCTGGCCTAGAACCGCATGATGTTCTGGAAAAAATTCGGAAACAGCTAGACAAAAATGGCTTTGATAAGGTAGAATTATACTATACCTTGGGAGAGATGAGCTATCGAAGCGATATGAGCGCGCCAGCCATTCTCAATGTGATCGAGTTGGCCAAGAAATTCTATCCACAGGGCGTATCAGTCTTGCCAACAACTGCAGGTACAGGTCCTATGCATACGGTTTTTGATGCTTTAGAAGTACCTATGGTTGCCTTTGGTCTAGGAAATGCCAATAGCCGAGACCACGGTGGAGATGAAAACGTGCGAATCGCCGATTATTATACCCATATTGAATTAGTAGAGGAGCTGATTAGAAGCTATGAGTAGAGATATTATCAAGTTAGATCAGATCGATGTGACTTTTCACCAAAAGAAGAGAACTATCACAGCGGTCAAGGATGTGACCATTCACATCCAAGAAGGGGATATCTACGGAATTGTTGGATATTCTGGAGCAGGGAAATCAACCCTTGTACGGGTGATTAACCTCTTGCAAAAACCATCTGCAGGAAAAATTACCATTGATGACGATGTGATTTTTGATGGCAAGGTGACCTTGACGGCAGAGCAGTTGCGTCGTAAACGTCAGGATATCGGGATGATTTTCCAGCATTTTAACCTCATGAGTCAAAAGACGGCAGAGGAGAATGTAGCCTTTGCCCTTAAACATTCTGGACTCAGCAAGGAAGAAAAGAAGGCTAAAGTAGCTAAGTTGTTGGACTTGGTTGGCTTGGCAGACCGTGCTGAAAACTACCCTTCACAACTATCTGGAGGGCAAAAACAGCGTGTGGCCATTGCGCGTGCCTTGGCCAATGATCCGAAAATCTTGATTTCAGACGAGTCAACTTCTGCGCTTGATCCGAAGACAACCAAACAAATTTTGGCCTTGTTGCAAGATTTGAACCAGAAACTAGGTTTGACTGTTGTCTTGATTACGCATGAAATGCAGATTGTCAAAGATATTGCCAACCGTGTGGCAGTTATGCAAGATGGGCACTTGATTGAAGAGGGCAGCGTCCTTGAAATCTTCTCAGATCCTAAACAACCTTTGACTCAAGACTTTATCTCAACAGCTACAGGCATTGACGAAGCCATGGTCAAGATTGAGAAGCAAGAAATCGTGCAACATCTGTCTGAAAACAGTCTCTTGGTGCAGCTCAAGTATGCAGGTGCTTCAACAGACGAGCCACTTTTGAATGAATTGTACAAGCATTACCAAGTGACGGCTAATATCCTCTATGGCAATATCGAAATCCTCGATGGCACTCCTGTTGGAGAATTAGTTGTGGTCTTGTCAGGTGAAAAAGCAGCGTTAGCAGGTGCCCAAGAAGCCATTCGTCAAGCAGGCGTACAGCTAAAAGTATTGAAAGGAGGACAGTAAGATGGAATCATTGATTCAAACCTATTTACCAAATGTCTATAAAATGGGCTGGGCTGGTCAAGCAGGCTGGGGAACAGCCATCTACCTAACCCTTTATATGACAGTTCTTTCCTTTATCATCGGAGGATTCTTGGGGCTTGTTGCAGGTCTCTTCCTTGTCTTGACAGCGCCAGGTGGGGTTTTGGAGAATAAGGCCGTTTTCTGGATTTTGGATAAGATTACCTCTATTTTCCGTGCGGTTCCCTTTATCATCCTCTTGGCAGTCTTGTCACCCTTCTCCCATCTAATCGTAGGGACAAGCATTGGTCCAAATGCGGCTATCGTACCGCTATCTTTTGCGGTATTTGCCTTCTTTGCCCGTCAGGTGCAGGTTGTCTTGGCTGAGCTAGATGGTGGTGTCATTGAGGCGGCTCAAGCGAGTGGAGCGACATTCTGGGATATCGTGGGTGTCTACCTATCAGAAGGTCTTCCAGATTTGATTCGTGTGACAACTGTGACTTTGATTTCACTTGTTGGGGAAACAGCCATGGCCGGTGCGGTTGGAGCTGGCGGTATTGGTAACGTAGCCATCGCTTATGGATTTAACCGTTACAATCACGATGTGACCATTTTGGCAACCATCATTATCATTTTGATTATCTTTGCGATCCAATTCTTGGGAGATTTCTTGACTAAGAAATTGAGTCATAAATAAAAAAGAGCCGTGAGGCTCTTTTTATTTATCAGATTTTCTGTGCCAATTTTTTACTCAAGGCTTGTCCAATCAAGGCGCCAACTAGGGCTCCGATGACAACACTAGCGATAAATAGAAGGATGGTTCCAGGATTTGGTGCGACCATGATACGGTCGATATATTCTTGGGATTTTCCTCTTGCTAGAAGAGTAGCCATATAGGTTTGGGGCGCAATCCACATGAGTAAGATTGGACCAGTTGAACTAAAGGCGAAAATAATGAAAGAAAGCAAATTTTTTGTTTGGTCCTTGTATTTTCCTAAATGAGCTACTCCATCTGCTAGGAGGCCACAGATAATTCCAGGAAGGAAGGCACCGGCACCGTGTTTGCTCCCCAAGAAAAAGAGGGCGATGACAAGGCCGATAGTGGTAATGGCTCCAAAGCGCGGAACTTTTGCGACTAGAATCATATAGACGATACCGCCTACAAGGGCAGTAAAGGCAGGTGCATAAAACATGTTTCCAGTTTGGTCAAGGAGATTGCCCAAAAGGACACCAATCCCCATGCAGAGGAAGTAAAGAACTGCAAAGAGCAGTGTAGTTAAGATAGATTTTTTCATGAATTGTCTCCTGATAATTTTCTCACAATTCTCATTGTACCACGGTTTGGTGGGATTGTAAATGGATAGTCTATGTTTTTGAAAACGCTTGAAATATGATATAATAGTTTCATAGTTATTTTTAGGGGGATATCATGGGTAGATTTTTAGACTTTGTCTTTAATCGTTTCTTTTTAGGGATGATTGCGACAGCCTTCTTTTGGCTATTAACCTTAGCAGGAGGGATTATTCTTGGTCTAGCGCCAGCTAGTGCCACCTTGATGAGCCTATATGCAGAACATGGTTATAGCTTTCGGGAGTACAGTTTGAAGGAGGCTTGGTCTCTTTACAAGCAAAATTTTGTCTCAAGCAACCTGGTTTTCTATAGCTTTTTAGGGGTGGATCTAGTTTTAATCTATGGCTTGTATCTCTTGGTGCAATTGCCTCATCAAACCATCATTCATTTGATTGCGACCTTTTTGAATGTCCTAGTAGTCGCCCTGCTCTTTTTGGCCTATACAGTGTCTTTGAAATTACAAGTTTATTTTGACTTGTCCTATCGAAATAGCCTCAAACTATCCTTGATTGGCATCTTTATGAGCCTAGCAGCTGTGGCCAAGGTTCTCCTTGGGACAGTGTTACTTGTTGCAATTGGTTACTATATGCCTGCTCTACTCTTCTTTGTAGGAATTGGGATGTGGCATTTCTTTATCAGTGATATGTTGGAACCTGTCTATGAAAGCATCCATGAAAAATTGGCGACAAAATAGAATGAAGCAGTTTTGGCTACATACGCTTCTGAGAACCTACAGTTCAGTTATGATGATTATTATTGCGAGTTTTGCAATCTTACTCTCCTACGCTGACTGGGATTCAAGGGAAAAGGAAGCTCAAAGAGTAGCCCAGCGTGTAACCACTCGAACAGTCGAAGAGGTGGAATATTATTATCGCGAGTCAGCCCAGCTAGCGCAAGATTTAGTAGCCAATCAAGACCGTATACAAGGGGTTTATAAGTACTTTAGCCTATCAACTTCTGAGTATTTTTATTGGTTGTTGGAGCATCAAGCGGCTTCTTCAACTTCTATTTCTCTGTATGAAAATATTGATGACCTGTATGTCCAAAATGACTATATAACGGGTGTTGCAATCGTCTTGCAGGACTTTAAAGAAGTTTATGTGTCAACAAGGGATAAAAGAAGTGGGCATGTCTTGCCTGCTGAGGCCTTTAAACCGGAGACCAATAGTTTTGGAATTCCTGTTCTGGATCCAGCAACGGATCAATCTATAGGAGTGATATACATCTCCTTGGATCCAGAAGTTTTATATCATGCCATTGATAATACCCGAGGTCATATCCCGATGGCCGTTACCGTGACATCGCCTTTTGATACGGAGATTTTTCATATTGGTGAGAGGGTCAATAGAGAGCATGAGAACTGGTTCGTTGGTGTGACCTCTCATGGCTATCAGGTTCAGGTGGCAGTTCCTAAAAGCTTTGTTTTACAAGGAACGGTGACCAGCTCTGCTTTGATTGTGGGCTTGAGCCTTCTCTTTATTGTCATTCTCTATCTGACTTTGAGGCAGACCTTTGCTAACTACCAAAAGCAGGTAGTGGATTTGGTGGATTCCATTCAAGCTATTGCCCAAGGAGAGGAAGGTCTTCGCATTGATACGCTTGAAAAGGACCAGGAATTACTCTTAATCGCGGAGACCACCAATGATATGTTGGATCGATTGGAAAAGAATATCCATGATATTTACCAGCTAGAGCTTAGCCAAAAGGATGCTAATATGCGAGCTTTGCAGGCGCAAATCAATCCTCACTTCATGTATAATACGCTAGAGTTCTTGCGCATGTATGCAGTTATGCAGAGTCAAGATGAGTTAGCAGACATCATTTATGAGTTCAGTAGCTTGTTGCGTAACAATATTTCAGACGAAAGAGAAACTCTTCTCAAGCAGGAATTAGAATTTTGTCGTAAATATAGCTATCTCTGCATGGTTCGCTATCCTAAATCCATTGCCTATGGTTTCAAGATAGATCCAGGGTTAGAAAATATGAAGATTCCTAAGTTTACCTTGCAACCGCTGGTAGAAAACTATTTTGCGCATGGTGTTGACCACAGGCGGACAGATAATGTGATTAGCATTAAAGCTCTTAAACAGGATGGTTTTGTAGAAATTTTGGTGGTCGATAATGGCCGTGGAATGTCGGTTGAAAAACTGACAAGTATTCGAGAAAAATTAAGTCAGAGACAGTTTGAACACCAAGCCAGTTACAGTGATCAAAAGCAATCTATCGGGATTGTCAATGTCCATGAGCGTTTTGTGCTCTATTTTGGGGACCGCTATGCTATTACTATAGATTCTGCAGAGCAAGCAGGTGTTCAGTATCGTATTACAATTCAAGATGAGTAGAAAGGGAGAAAATGTATAAAGTATTATTAGTAGATGATGAGTACATGGTGACAGAAGGTCTGAAACGTTTGATTCCCTTTGATAAGTGGGATATGGAGGTCGTCGCAACAGCCAGTCATGCTGATGCAGCCATGGAATATGTTCAGAAAAATCCCGTCGATGTCATCATTTCAGATGTCAACATGCCCGATAAAACAGGGCTTGACATGATTCGGGAAATGAAAGAAATCTTACCAGATGCCGCCTATATCCTGCTCTCAGGTTATCAGGAGTTTGATTATGTCAAAAAGGCCATGAATCTCAAGGTTGTAGATTATTTGGTTAAGCCTGTTGATAAGGTAGAGTTGGGAAATCTGCTGGAAAAGATTGCAGGTCAGCTCGGCGAGAGAGGAAAGAAAAGTCAGACCCTTAGTCAAGATTTAGACGAGGCTGGATTTGCTAGTTATCTAGGAGGTAAGGAGAACTGGTGGATAGGCCTATCCAAGGAAAAACAAGGCTCCTTCATCATTCCCTACTATGTCTTAGGGCAAGACTGGCAGATTTTCATTTCTGACCAACCCCTAGATGGTTTAGTTGTTACCCCTTTTGAAGCTCCTTATCAAGAACACTTTGAACGCTGGAAGCTGAATGCTGAGAAAACCCTCTTTTACGGTTCTGTAAATCTAAAACAGTCTGAGAGTCTCTTTGCCTATTACGAACCGATTTATAGGGTTATCATTCAGGGGAATCTCAATCAAATCGTGGAAGAGTTGAATCTTTTGGAGAAGGTGGTTCTTAAGAATACACCGCGTGTTCCGATTACCAAACAGCTTTTTATCCAGTTTGTCATGGATGTCTTTCATTTATTTGAACATCTCAAAGCTGATGATATGACGGACATTGTCAAAACCATTCATGCTATTCAATCATTCGATGAACTGGTTCCTTATATCAAAGAAACTCTGACCCGATTCTTTGGACAATATCGGATGAATGAAAATGTGGTTAGTGTGCTAGAAGTCATTGGGCGTGATTATCAGAAAGAACTTTCTCTCAAGGATATTAGTAAGGATCTTTTTATCAATCCTGTCTATCTGGGGCAGTTGATTAAGCGAGAAACCAATTCGACCTTCGCAGAGCTTTTAAACAAACAACGCATTAAGGCTGCCCAACAACTTTTGCTTTCAACTAGTGACAGTATCGAAGATATTTGTTATGCTGTTGGTTACAGTAATGTTGGATATTTCTATAAAGTGTTCCGAAAATTGTGCGGAAAATCGCCAAAAGCCTACCGAAAACAGGTAGAAAATACACTATAATATTTGTATCCCTTTACAAAAAGTGCTATAATATCAATAATAATATCAGGAGGTTCTATCATGAAAAAGAAACCAATCTATCTATGGGTATTACTGATTTTTTCAGCCTTACTCTCAGCATTGTCACTATTTGGAATCATATCTCCAGTACCTACTGCGGAGAGTATGAACAATCTAGAAACATCAGCATCAGGTGTTAATGCTACTTATGCTAAGGAGCTCGTTGCTTACACTATTAAGGTATCGGAGCATGGTCATTCTATCTTCAGCATTCTCTTGGTTGTCTTATCTGTTATTCTGGTTGTTGTGTCTTTGGTTTTCCTTGTTCGTAAAAACATACAATTGGCTAACTACACTTATCTTGCTTATGTCTTCGTTGCCATCGTTGGTTCTATCTACAACTTTATCGGCATTCAGGATGCGGTTTTACTTTTTACAGACCCTAACATCCGTATGGGAGCGGAGCTTGGTGCCAAAGGTTCTGCTATTTTTGGGATCGTACTCAATGTTATCTTCCTAGCAATCGTCTTCTATAAAATGTGGCGTCAGCAAAAAGCCTTGGCGGAAGAAGAGGAAACAGAAGAACTTGCCTAAGTATTGACAAAAAAGAACTATCAAGTTACAATCTTGGTAGTTATTTTTTATGATTCAAAAAAAGGAGGAGAGCATGAAAAAAGTTTCCTTGGTCTACATCAGTCTGAGCGGAAATACGGAGAGTTTTGTGACGCGCTTGAAAGACTATCTCTTGTCCCAGTACGAGGGAATTGAGGTTCAAAAGATTCATATCAAGGATTTGGTCAAAGAAGGCCAAGATTTCTATGAAATGGACCATCCCTATGTTGCTTTTTTGCCGACTTACCTAGAAGGTGGGAATGGCGTGGATAACGGAGATGTCGAGATTTTGACGACACCAGTGGGAGATTTTATCGCCTATGGTGACAATGCTAGTAAGTGTTTTGGTGTGGTTGGTTCAGGAAATCGTAACTTTAATAACCAATACTGCCTGACAGCCAAGCAATATAGTCAACGTTTTGGCTTCCCTGTATTGGCTGATTTTGAAATGCGAGGTATGCTAGGAGATATCAAACGTGTCGCAGCGATTATCGCAGATTTGTATGAGTTGGAAAGTTAAGCTGAAACCAATCTTTCAATCATTAGAAGAAAGAACTTATTATATCCCCCTCTATAGCAGAGATGAAAATTACCTATAAAATTTTTAATATAAATGTTATTTGCTATAGTTGGAAGATAAAAATTATGCCCTAAAAAAACCGAGAAGCTTTCTTCTCGGTTTTTGATTATTTCAATTGATCTGTAATGTCTTTTGATAGCAACATTCCTAGATGATAAGTTTTATTGATGTAAGCAATGACATCATTGATATTTTCAGTCGTGTGAATTTTCTCTTTGATGTCAGACCTAAATGTTTCATCCTTTAAAAGTTGTTCTTGGTAGAGTTTTTGCAGTCTCTCCTTCTCGTACTTATTGAGCAGAAAAAGGAAAACCAAACTAATCACAACGAGGATATAAGCATATTGGCTCATAGGATATCTCCCTGTATGATAAAGAAGTAATAGTGAATAAATCGATTTAGTGGATCTAAAATAGCAGAACAAGCCAGCAAAACTTGATAAGATTTTTGATAGACCTCTAAACCAAAATCCGTATAGGCTTTAGTGTAAGTTACTTAGATTATTTTGCAATCAAGTAGTTTAAAATATTACGACATGAACCTAACCAAATCGATATTATTTGGTTAGATGAATTAGTAAAGCGTTTAGACAAGTGTCTCTGATTACGACGTCATGGCCCCTAAATCGATTATATTTAGGGACCATGACTAGTGAAGCAGTTAGCTAGTCCGCATATAAGCGGCTAGCGTCTAACAATTAGGAACTTTAGTTCCAATTGTTAGTACTGAATCACATCTTCTCTGGCGCCTCCACTCCGAGCAAGCGAAGGGCTTCTTTGAGAACGACTGCCGTTGCGTAGCTGAGGGCCAGACGACTGTCGCGCTCAGGGCTTTCATCCAAGATACGGGTATGTGCATAATATTTGTTAAAGGCTTGAGCCAAGCTAATCGCAAATTTAGCAATGATAGAAGGTTCAAAGTTATCCGCCGCACGGTTGATAATACGTGGGAAGTCTTGGATGAGTTTGATGATTTCCCAGCTTTCAGTATCATTCAAGCTATAGTTGCCAGCTGTTTCTGGTTTGAAATCCGCTTTACGTAAGATCGATTGGATACGAGCGTAGGCGTATTGAACATAAGGTCCAGTTTCACCCTCGAAGGATACCATAGCTTCTAGGTCGAAGTCGTATCCATTTGTACGGTCGGTTTTGAGGTCATAGAATTTAATGGCTCCAACCCCAACAGCATGTGCTACCTGATCTTTATTTTCCAATTCAGGATTTTTTGCTTCAATTTGGGCTTTGGCACGACTAACAGCCTCTGCAACAGTAGGTTCTAGCAAGATGACATTCCCTTTACGAGTAGAGAGTTTTTTTCCTTCTTTTGTAACTAAACCAAAAGGAACGTGAGTAATATCGTTACTCCAGTCGTAGCCCATCTCTTGCAAGACGGCTTTGAGCTGTTTAAAGTGGGCAGATTGCTCTTGGCCAACGACATAGATAGATTTGGCAAATTGGTATTCATTTTTACGGTAAAGGGCTGCAGCCAAGTCACGAGTGATATAGAGAGTTGCACCATCCGATTTCTTGATAAGGGCTGGATGTTCAATTCCATATTTCTCAAGATTGACAACTTGGGCACCTTCTGACTCAACAAGAAGTCCTTTTTCAGAAAGAATGTCTACGACTGCATCCATCTTATCGTTATAGAAGGCTTCTCCGTTATAGCTGTCAAATTCAACCTGCAATTCATTGTAAAGGCGGTTAAATTCCACCAAACTTTCATCACGGAACCATTGCCAAAGAGCGAGAGCTTCCTCGTCGCCATTTTCAAGTTTACGGAACCATTCGCGTGCTTCTTCATCCAAGCTAGGGTCATTTTCAGCTTCAGCGTTGATGCGGACATAGAGTTTAAGGAGTTCATCGATTGGATGAGCTTTTACAGCTTCTTCGTCACCCCATTTTTTGTAGGCAACAATCAGCATCCCAAACTGCTTACCCCAGTCTCCCAAGTGGTTGATCTTGACTGTTTGATAACCGATTTTTTGGAAAATATGTGACAAGCTATCTCCGATAACAGTTGAGCGCAGGTGACCAATAGAGAATGGTTTAGCGATATTGGGACTAGACATGTCGATAACAACATTTTCTTGTTTACCAATATTTTGATCAGCATAGTGTTCTTTTTCAGTGATAACAGCTTGCAATACTTGAGCAGAAATGGCAGATTTATCAAGGAAAAAGTTAACGTAAGGTCCTGTTGCGACAACCTTTTCAAAGGCTTGGCTGTTAATTTTTTCAGCCAGTTCAGCAGCAATCATTTGAGGTGCTTTACGTTCGACTTTTGCAAGAGAAAAAGCAGGGAAAGCGATATCTCCCATTTCTGAGTTTTTAGGGGTTTCCAGTAAATTTAAAATAGCCTCTTGGTCCAGGCTATCAATGACGCTAGCCAACTCGCTAGCAATCAATTCTTTTGTATTCATTAAGAGCTCCTTTTTGGACTTTTCTACTATTTTATCACAATTTTAAAGAAAGAAGAAAAAATTTTTGAAATCTCCTATTTTTTTGGTATAATATAGTTATAAAATTAGTTATAAATATGCATATAAGAGGATTTTATGAGAAAAAGAGATCGTCATCAGTTAATAAAAAAAATGATAACTGAGGAGAAATTAAGTACACAAAAAGAAATTCAAGATCGGTTGGAGGCACACAATGTCTTTGTGACGCAGACAACCTTGTCTCGTGATTTGCGCGAAATCGGCTTGACCAAGGTCAAGAAAAATGATATGGTGTATTATGTACTAGCAAATGAGACAGAAAAGATTGATTTGGTGGAATTTTTGTCTCATCATTTAGAAGGTGTTGCAAGAGCAGAGTTTACCTTGGTGCTTCATACCAAATTGGGAGAAGCCTCTGTTTTGGCAAATATTGTAGATGCAAACAAGGATGAATGGATTTTAGGAACAGTTGCTGGTGCCAATACCTTATTGGTCATTTGTCGAGACCAGCACGTTGCCAAACTCATGGAAGATCGTTTGCTAGATTTGATGAAAGATAAGTAAGGTCTTGGGAGTTGCTCTCAAGACTTATTTTTGACAAGGAGAGACGGACAATGACGACAGAAAAGCTATCACCCGGCATGCAACAGTATGTGGATATTAAAAAGCAATATCCAGATGCTTTTTTGCTCTTTCGGATGGGTGATTTTTATGAATTATTTTATGAGGATGCGGTCAATGCTGCGCAGATTCTGGAAATTTCCTTAACGAGTCGTAACAAGAATGCCGACAATCCGATTCCTATGGCGGGTGTCCCCTATCATTCTGCCCAACAGTACATTGATGTCTTGATTGAGCAGGGCTATAAGGTAGCTATCGCAGAGCAGATGGAAGATCCGAAACAAGCAGTTGGGGTTGTTAAACGAGAGGTTGTTCAGGTCATTACGCCAGGAACAATGGTTGATAGCAGTAAGCCGGACAGTCAGAATAATTTTTTGGTTGCTATAGACCGTGATGGCAGTCAATTTGGCTTAGCTTATATGGACCTGGTGACGGGTGACTTTTATGTGACAGGTTTATTGGATTTCACGATGGTTTGTGGGGAAGTCCGTAATCTCAAGGCGCGAGAAGTGGTGCTGGGTTATGACTTGTCTGAGGAAGAGGAACAAACCCTTAGTCGTCAGATGAATCTGGTACTTTCCTATGAAAAAGAAGGCTTTGAAGACCTTCATTTACTGGATTCACGATTAGCAGATGTGGAGCAAGCGGCATCTAGTAAGTTGCTCCAGTATGTCCATCGAACCCAGATGAGGGAATTGAACCACCTCAAACCTGTTATCCGCTATGAAATCAAGGATTTCTTGCAGATGGATTATGCGACCAAGGCTAGTCTGGATTTGGTTGAGAATGCCCGTTCAGGCAAGAAGCAAGGCAGTCTTTTCTGGCTTTTGGATGAAACCAAGACGGCTATGGGTATGCGTCTCTTGCGGTCTTGGATTCATCGCCCCTTGATTGATAAGGAACGAATTATCCAACGTCAAGAAGTGGTGCAGGTCTTTCTCGACCATTTCTTTGAGCGCAGTGATTTGACAGATAGTCTCAAGGGTGTTTATGACATTGAGCGCTTGGCTAGTCGGGTTTCTTTTGGCAAAACCAATCCTAAGGATCTCTTGCAGTTGGCGACCACCTTGTCTAGTGTGCCACGGATTCGTGCGATTTTAGAAGGAATGGAGCAACTTGCTCTGGCCTATCTCATCGAACAACTGGATGGAATCCCTGAGTTAGAGAGTTTGATTAGCGCAGCGATTGCTCCTGAAGCTCCTCATGTGATTACGGAAGGTGGTATTATCCGCACTGGATTTGATGAGACTTTAGACAAGTACCGTCGCGTTCTCAGAGAAGGGACTAGCTGGATTGCTGAGATTGAGGCCAAGGAGCGAGAAAACTCTGGTATCAGCACGCTTAAGATTGATTACAATAAAAAGGATGGCTATTATTTCCATGTGACCAATTCACAACTGGGGAATGTGCCAGCCCACTTTTTCCGTAAGGCAACATTGAAAAACTCGGAACGCTTTGGAACTGAGGAATTGGCGCGTATCGAGGGAGATATGTTGGAGGCGCGTGAGAAGTCAGCCAACCTAGAGTACGAAATCTTTATGCGTATTCGTGAAGAGGTCGGCAAGTACATCCAGCGTTTGCAGGCTCTAGCCCAAGGAATTGCGACAGTTGATGTCTTGCAAAGCTTGGCAGTTGTAGCTGAAACCCAGCATTTGATTCGACCTGAGTTTGGCGACGACTCACAAATTGATATTCAGAAAGGGCGCCATGCTGTCGTTGAAAAGGTTATGGGGGCTCAGACCTATATTCCAAATACGATTCAGATGGCAGAAGATACCAGTATTCAACTGATTACAGGTCCAAACATGAGTGGGAAGTCAACCTACATGCGTCAGTTAGCCATGACGGCGGTGATGGCTCAGTTGGGTTCTTATGTGCCAGCAGAAAGTGCCCATTTGCCAATTTTTGATGCAATCTTTACCCGTATCGGAGCAGCCGATGATTTGGTTTCAGGTCAATCAACCTTTATGGTAGAGATGATGGAGGCCAACAATGCCATTTCGCATGCGACTAAGAATTCTTTGATTCTTTTTGATGAGTTAGGACGAGGAACTGCGACTTATGATGGGATGGCTCTTGCCCAGTCCATCATCGAATACATCCATGAGCATATCGGAGCCAAGACTCTCTTTGCGACCCACTACCATGAGTTGACCAGCCTGGAGTCTAGTTTACAACACTTGGTCAATGTTCACGTGGCAACCTTGGAGCAGGATGGGCAGGTCACTTTCCTTCATAAGATTGAACCAGGCCCAGCTGACAAATCCTACGGTATTCATGTTGCTAAGATTGCTGGTTTGCCAGCAGACCTTCTAGCAAGGGCGGATAAGATATTGACGCAACTGGAGAGTCAAGGGCAAGAGAGTCCTGTCCCAATGAGGCAAACAAGTGCTGTCACTGAACAGATTTCACTATTTGATACGCCAGAAGAAAATCCTATCCTAGCAGAATTATCTAAACTGGATGTTTACAATATGACACCTATGCAGGCTATGAATGTCTTGGTCGAGTTAAAACAGAAACTATAAAAATAATCCCACTCATGCATTTGTGAGTGGGATTATTGCTATTACTTTCTATGCTCTAAGAGTTGATTGATGTGGTCTACTTTTTTTGATGCTCTTTTATAGGAAATAGTCCAAATGATGAGGTAGACAATCGCAAACTCGATAATGAGTTGGAGATAGAAAATCCAGTGGAAGGGGAACCAACCTGCTAGAGTTGCTAGTGGGACAAAGCCAACCAGCATGAGGAAGAAATGGGTCAGAGTTGCACGGAGCAAGCTCCAGTCACGGCTGAATAATCGTTTACCAAAGTTGAAGAGAATACCGATGGCTGCCCAGATAAGTGTGCAGTAGAGCAAGACCAGGGCACCGTGAACCTGATGTTGGGTCATTACTTGGCCGATGAGAGAGTCGGAACTTAGTGGTGCGTAGGTATTTGGTGCATAAATGAGTGAAAAGATGATAGAGAGGATGAGACCGATAAGAACACCGGCAGTTGCATCGTTAAATACTTGTTTTTTCATAGTTCTAATTTCTCCTTGATGGTTTTTAGGTAACGGCGTGAAGAGTAGGTGAAACTTTCGTTTTTTAGAAAGATTTCTACTAGACCGTTGTGAGTTAGCTTGAGATGGGAGATGGAGTTGATATTGATGATTTCTGATTGGGAAATTTGGATAAAAGTTGTTGGCAGAATTTCAAGGACCTGATAGAGTCGCAAATCAATGCTGTAGGTCTGACTCGCGGTTTCTGCTAGAACTTTCCGATTCTCGATATAGAAGCGTTGTATCTTACTAATCTTAACGAGATAGACTTGATCATCAATCTTTCCTTTGATTGTTTCTTTTTGGTCAAGATTTTCTGCGAACTCGATGACTTTCTGGACTTTATCTGTCGGATGAGGTGCTTGGACAATCAGTTTTTCCTCCTTGTAAGTCTCACTAATCTGTAGTTCTACTTTCATATATTTCTCTCCTTGTTTTTCATACAAAATTGTGATCACTTCTTGTACACCTTTATTAAACACTATTTTACGATACCTGGCAAGGGACTTTGTTTATGTGGAGGGATTTGTCTCCTATGTGGTGCTTGCTTTTCTGTCCTTTCTGAAATATGGTATAATAGCACTAATCAATTTCTAGGAAAATAGATACAGAAAGGGGCTGAAAAATGTCTCATATTATTGAATTGCCAGAGGTGTTGGCAAACCAGATTGCAGCTGGGGAGGTCATTGAACGTCCTGCCAGTGTTGTTAAAGAGTTGGTAGAAAATGCCATTGACGCGGGCTCTAGTCAAATTACCATTGAGATTGAGGAAGCTGGTCTCAAGAAAATCCAAATCACAGATAATGGTCATGGAATTGCCCACGATGAGGTGGAATTGGCCCTGCGCCGCCATGCGACTAGTAAGATCAAAAATCAAGCGGATCTTTTTCGGATTCGGACGCTTGGTTTTCGTGGTGAAGCCCTTCCTTCTATAGCGTCTGTTAGTGTCTTAACTCTGCTAACGGCGGTAGATGGTGCTAGTCACGGGACCAAGCTGGTCGCGCGTGGAGGAGAAGTAGAGGAAATCATCCCAGCGACCAGTCCTGTGGGAACCAAGGTTTGTGTAGAAGACCTCTTTTTCAACACGCCTGCCCGTCTCAAGTATATGAAGAGTCAGCAAGCGGAGCTGTCTCATATCATTGATATTGTCAACCGTCTGGGCTTGGCCCATCCTGAGATTTCTTTTAGTTTGATTAGTGATGGCAAGGAAATGACACGGACAGCAGGGACTGGTCAACTGCGCCAAGCTATCGCAGGGATTTACGGTTTAGCTAGCGCCAAGAAGATGATTGAAATTGAGAATTCTGACCTTGATTTCGAAATTTCTGGCTTTGTGTCCTTGCCTGAGTTAACTCGGGCCAATCGCAATTATATCAGTCTCTTCATCAATGGTCGTTATATCAAGAATTTCCTACTCAATCGTGCTATTTTAGATGGTTACGGAAGTAAGCTCATGGTGGGACGCTTTCCGTTGGCTGTTATTCATATCCATATTGACCCTTATCTAGCGGATGTCAATGTGCATCCAACCAAGCAAGAGGTGCGGATTTCCAAGGAAAAAGAACTGATGACCCTGGTCTCAGAAGCTATTTCTAATAGTCTCAAGGAGCAAACTTTGATACCTGATGCCTTGGAAAATCTTGCCAAATCGACTGTGCGCAATCGTCAAAAGGTGGAGCAGACCATTCTCCCTCTCAAAGAAAATACGCTCTACTATGAGAAGACTGAGCCGACAAAACCTAGTCAAGCTGAGGTGGCTGATTATCAGGTTGAATTAACTGATGCAGGACAAGACTTGACCTTGTTTGCCAAGGAAACCTTGGACCAATTGACCAAGCCAGCAAAACTGCATTTTGCAGAGAGAAAGCCTGCTAATTATGACCAACTAGACCATCCAGAGCTAGATTTAGCCAGTCTTGATAAGGCTTATGACAAGCTGGAGCGAGAAGAATCATCCAGCTTCCCAGAGTTGGAGTTTTTCGGACAAATGCACGGGACTTATCTCTTTGCACAGGGACGAGATGGGCTCTACATCATAGACCAACATGCAGCTCAGGAACGGGTCAAGTATGAGGAATATCGTGAAAGCATTGGCGATGTTGACCAGAGCCAGCAGCAACTCCTAGTGCCCTACATCTTTGAATTTCCAGTGGATGATGCCCTGCGTCTCAAGGAAAGAATGGCACTGTTGGAGGAAGTTGGGGTCTTTCTAGCAGAGTACGGGGAAAATCAATTTATCCTTCGAGAGCATCCTATTTGGATGGCAGAAGAAGAAATCGAGTCAGGCATCTATGAGATGTGCGACATGCTCCTTTTGACCAAGGAAGTTTCTATCAAGAAATACCGAGCAGAGTTGGCTATCATGATGTCCTGCAAACGGTCTATCAAGGCCAACCATCGTATCGATGACCACTCAGCTAGACAGCTGCTCTATCAGCTTTCTCAATGTGACAATCCCTATAACTGTCCCCACGGACGTCCTGTTTTGGTGCATTTTACCAAGTCGGATATGGAAAAGATGTTCCGACGCATTCAGGAAAATCACACCAGTCTTCGTGAGTTGGGGAAATATTAAATTCATACTCTTCGAAAATCTCTTCAAATTAGGTCAGTTCTATCTGCAATATCAAAGCTGTGCTTTGAGAAACCTGTGGCTAGCTTTCTAGTTTGCTTTTGATTTTCATTGAGCATAAAAGGAAAACTATGTACGAATATTTAAAAGGAATCATTACCAAAATCACTGCTAAATACATTGTTCTTGAAGTCAACGGTATCGGTTATATCCTGCATGTGGCCAATCCATATGCCTACTCAGGGCAGGTTAATCAAGAAGCTCAAATTTATGTGCACCAGGTCGTGCGTGAGGATGCCCATCTACTTTATGGATTTCGCTCAGAAGATGAGAAAAAGCTTTTTCTCAGTCTGATTTCGGTTTCTGGGATCGGTCCTGTATCAGCTCTTGCTATTATCGCTGCCGATGACAATGCTGGCTTGGTTCAAGCCATCGAAACCAAGAACATCACCTACTTGACCAAGTTTCCTAAAATTGGCAAGAAAACAGCCCAGCAGATGGTGCTGGACTTGGAAGGCAAGGTAGTCGTGGCTAGTGATGACCTTCCTGCTAAGGTGGCAGTGCAAGCTAGCGCTGAAAATCAAGAATTGGAAGAAGCTATGGAGGCCATGTTGGCACTGGGCTACAAGGCAACCGAGCTCAAGAAAATCAAGAAATTCTTTGAAGGAACGACAGATACAGCTGAGAACTATATCAAGTCGGCCCTTAAAATGTTGGTCAAATAGGAGCAGAGCATGACAAAACGTTGTTCGTGGGTCAAGATGACCAATCCTCTCTATATCGCCTATCATGATGAGGAGTGGGGCCAGCCCCTCCATGATGACCAAGCATTGTTTGAGTTATTGTGCATGGAAACCTATCAGGCAGGCCTGTCTTGGGAAACGGTGCTCAACAAACGCCAAGCTTTCCGAGAAGCCTTTCATGGCTATCAAATTCAAGCGGTCGCAGAGATGACCGACACTGAACTAGAAGACTTGCTGGAGAATCCAGCCATCATCCGAAATAGAGCCAAGATTTTTGCTACACGAGCTAACGCCCAAGCCTTTCTACGACTACAGGAAGAATATGGCTCTTTTGATGCCTATCTTTGGTCTTTTGTTGAGGGGAAAACTATCGTTAACGATGTTCCCGATTACCGCCAAGCCCCTGCTAAAACACCCTTGTCTGAGAAATTAGCCAAAGATCTCAAAAAACGAGGTTTCAAGTTCACAGGCCCAGTCGCTGTCTTGTCTTTTCTACAAGCAGCAGGGCTAGTTGATGACCATGAGAATGATTGTGAGTGGAAAAGCGGTCACTAGTGTGTACAGGTAATTAGAATATCTGAGAATATAGAAAAAAGCTGAGAAACTTTTCCCAGCTTTATTTGTTATAGTCAAAGCAAATGACTTGCTCCTGTGCATCTACATGGGCATGGACTCCGAAGGGGACAATTGCTCTTGGAGTTGCGTGGCCGACATTTAGATTATAGATAATCGGGATATTGCTGTCAATGATATCCAATAGTGCCTCTTTATAGTCGTCATAGAAAGTTTCATCCATAGGTTTTCCGACCAAGAGTCCATTGATGACCTCGAATATGCCAGTGTCCTTTAAAGTCCGCAACATCTTTTTGAAGTCTTCTGGTTCAGGCTTTTCTTCGCTTGTCTCTAGCAAGAGGATCTTTCCTTCCCAGTCTGACAAGTCAGGGAAAAGTTTGTATTTTTGGCAGAGCTCCGTGCTATCTGCGTATCGAGAGTTGTCAAAGATATCGTAGAGGGATTCGAGGCAACCACCGAGGATTTCCCCCTCGAACTGGGCAGTTCCTTGTAACAACTCAAAACCAGTATTTACATGACTGACACGAGGTGTTCCCAGAGCCTTGGGACTAAAATCAGTTCGTTCCTCATACCAAACGTCACTAGGGCGGATTTCTGAGATTCTTCCAGTCTCAATCAATTCTTTAAAGTAGTGAAGGCTATAGGCTAACATTTCTTTGTCTAATTCACAAATGTCTGCTAAGAAGGATTGACCATAAAAAGTCTTGATTCCTAGTTTATGCAACATGAGATGGTTCATGGTTGTATCCGAGAAGCCAAGAAAAATTTTTTGTTTGATAACCTTTTGGAGTTGGTCATTTTCAAAAAGATAAGATAGCAAGCGATAGGTGTCGTCTCCACCAATGGCACATAGGATCATGTCGATGCTATCATCAGAAAAGGCATGAATCAAATCCTCTGCACGAGCTTCAGGATGGTTCTTGATAAAGTCTAATCCATTTAGCGAATGGGGCAAAAAGATAGGATTGAGTCCCAGGTCCTTGAGACGTTGGACACCCAAGTCTACTTCGTGTTTGACAAAGTCCTCTCCGATAATGCCACTAGATAAACTAACAATACCAATAGTAGAAATCATATTTTATCCCCCTAGAAATAGATTGAGCCTATTTTATCACAAAAGATTAGATAGAGCTATGTGAGATGTCAGAAGAATACTTTAAAATAAAAAAGTAAGTGAAAAAGCAACCGCACCTGCAGTTGCTTTTTATACATACTATTAGATTTGTTAGAGTGAAGTCAAAAAAGTGATTCCACCTAAAATAACACCGGCTGAATTTGGAATGATTAGTATCCAATCCTTCTTAGGTTCCTTTGTCCATCCATAAATAACCCAGATTAAGCAAGATATAGCAGCTGATAAAGGTTGAAATGGTTGAGCTTTATTTCCCTGTAAATTAGCGATAATTTGAGGTATGTAGGCAATAAATACTATAATTCCAATAAAGGCACCAATGGAGCCTACGATTCGATTAATTTTTTGTTTTGTCATATTTCCCTCCAATTATAGAGTATCAAAATGATTGTATATAGGCAAGGAATATGCTCATTTGTTGTTATTCTCTGTAAAAAATAGAATAAAATGTTTACATTTATGTTTTATAAAGTATAAATGTACTGAATTTTAGATAGAGTTAAATATTTTTTACATGATTGTTTAAAGATTAAAAAATCATGGTTCTTATGATGTTGAACCATGATATGTTTCCGTTCTTCTTAATAGCGTGTTGGTCCTGCACTTGCGCTGCGGATGTTCAAGCGTTTCTTGAGATAAAAGCGAAGGGCTAGGAGGGATGCTCCGATAATAGCTAGTGGTAATGGAGCAAGTACTGGGTTAAGGTTAGCTGGTAGGAAGCTTGTTGCAAAGAAGACAAGCAACCAAAGAAACATAGAAGCTAGGATAACCAGTACAGATTTCCAGAAAGGTGGGCGTTGACTGCGATCCATATCTGGTCCATAGTATTGGTAAACAAAGTAGTACATCAAGTAGAAGGCAAATCCACCAACCAGTCCAACTAATAGGAGAGTGACAAATCCATAGCCGAAAGCTTGATCTGCCGCAAAGAAGGTTGTGAGGGCGCTGACAAGGGCAAAGAGACTAGTGATGAAAAGAGCTGAGTCCATAATCATCAGTTTTGGATCATCATTTTCTTTTGGATGCTCTTTTTCATATTGTTCCTTGACAGTGAAGCTGTGCGCCCAGTGGGTCGGCGCGCCATAGAGGGAACGAGCAGTAGTACCCTTGGCTTGCTCTTCAAGGATTTTGGGAATAACTTCCTCAAAAATAGTTTTGATTTCAGCGTCTGATTTTCCATCTTTGATGAATTGTTGGGTAGCGATGTGGACAAACTCTTGGTTTTTCTTTGTTAATTTTTGTAGATCAATCTGAGACATAGGAACTCCTCTTAGAACCATTTTTTATGGATGAGATAGAGAGTGAGCGAGACACTCATAGCAAAGGCGATAAAGACGATTAACCAGAAGGCATTTGGCTCTCCGTTTAGGGGGATTTCATTATCCTTAAAGTTCATCCCGTAGGCAGAAAAGACCATGGTTGGGATGGACATGACGATGGTCACAAGGGCCAAGGTTTTCATGATGTTGTTCTGGTTGTTAGAAATGATAGAGGCGAAGGTCTCTGTCATAGAGTGCAAGACGTTTCCATAAATATCTGCCATCTCGATGGCCTGTTGGGTTTCAATCAGGGTATCTTCAAGCAGGTCTTCGTCCTCAAGGTATTTCTTGATATTGCTGGTTGAGCTGGTCAATTTCTTAATCACGCGCTCATTTGTTTTGAGGGAAGCCTTGAAATAGACGATAGTTTTTTCTAATTCCATGAGCTCAATCAATTCTTCATTACGAGTTGATTGATGCAGTTGACTTTCGATTTGTTCACTCTTACGGTCAATCGAACGAAGGGCCGTTAGGTAAAGCTCTGCATTGCGATAGAGAATCTGGAAGATAAAACGCGAACGCATGAACGTATAAAAATTACGTAATCGACGGTTGATAAAGACATCAAGGACAGGTAGTGGTTCCAAACACGTAGTGATAATGGTTTCCTCGGTGATGATAATACCAAGCGGGATGGTTACGTAGTAGGTGCGGTTATTTCTTTCCTCTGTGACCGGCACGTCTACGATAATCAGGGTATACTCGTCTTCAATGGTAATACGAGACATTTCTTCCGCATCGAGCGGTGCTCGAAGATCGGCAATATCGATATCGAAGGCGTTGGCGATTTCGAGTGATTCATTTTGAGTTGGATTGACGAGATTGATCCAAGTACCCGGTTCAAGCGTATCGATCTCTTTAAATTCAGTTGTTGTAGAGAGAAAAACTTGTTTCATATCCCTTATCCTTTCTCATTTTTCAGATTTTTTCACACCGTACTATTATACTACAAAATCGGCTTTTTTCAAATAAAATATTACAAAAACACCGTTGTTATTGGCTTTTTACTTTGTCTTGAAATGTTGATTTTTGAATTTGCTCCCCTTTTTGCTCCCCCTATAGTGCTTTTAGTGCAGTTTCGTAGAATGAGACTGCTTTTTTTGCGTTCTCTTTTGAGAGGTGGCTATATATATCCATGGTCATTGATAAAGTGGAATGACCTAGGCGGTACTGGAGTTCCTTGTATGGTATTCCAGAGTTAAGCAAGAGACTAGCGTGAGTGTGACGGAATCCGTGAAAGCCAATGTTAGGAACATCAGCACGCTTAAAATGTGTTTGCAATCTTCTTTTAAGTCTTGAACTGCTAGGATACTCATGAATGAAATCAGAAAATACTACACTTTCACGTTGCCCTATCTTCCAAGCCTCTTTAGTTTGGCGTAGTTTGTACTGCTTCAGCATGCTAACAGTCGCTTGATCTATATCTATATCCCGATAACTAGCCTTAGATTTTGGGCTATTGATTTCTAAATCCCGATTTAGTGTTTTGGTAACATGTACCACGGCATTATCTAAATCTATATCAGACCAGGAAAGAGCTAAAGCTTCATTGATACGGCAACCAGTAGCCAATAGGAACTTATAGAGCGTTGTCTCATAGTAGTAACGATATCTATCGCTATCTAAATTATCGAGATAACCAAGAAACTTTTTTAGTTCTTGATTTTCAAAGTGTTTTACCTTTTGGCGCTTTGCTTTCTGAGTGTTACGAGGTAAAACAACATCACGCGCAGGATTGGACGGTATAGCTTGCATGGTTACGCCATATTGTAAGATACGTTTGTTTAAAGCGTGTATCATATCATAGTGTAGAAAAGCGCCCTCTTCCTCTCTATTAGCCTTATCAGCAAGCTTATTGATAATTGACTGAATAAGTGGAGTAGTGAGCTTATCGAGCTTATACTCCCCGAAAGTAGGCAATATGTGATTATCTATTAGCGCTCTAACGTTTCCTTGAGTGTTTGGCTTAACTGTATTCTTATAGCTTTCCCACCAGAGGGTTGCCAATTCTTGATAGTTTTTTATGGTAACAGCCTTTTGTCTGGTAGATCCTGCTTTTTGAAAAGCTATTTTTTCTTTAGTGGCCTTTTGCTTTACCTCTTTATGTGTCCGACCTGTTACTTTGGTTTTTACTTTCTTTCCTGTTACCTGGTCAACTCCTAGATATACATTAGCACGATAGACTTTACTACCGTCTTTTTTTATAACTTCAGTTATTTTCATGATGATAAACCTTTCTAAAATACATCAGCAGGCAAGCCATTATCAAAAAGGTTTTATATCATGCTAGGGCTTCATAGATTGCCCCATATTCGATTTTAAAGAGTCAGGCGGTAAATAATACCAGAGTTGGAAGCAAGGCGGATATGGGGTTAATATGGGCTTGTTTATAGTAAACAGGCTTGTATTTAAAGTTTTTTATCGTCAGTTAGCTGTTTTAAAGTTTTTTCAAAGTCCGAGTTTATCTTTTGAGTTTTGTTGAATAGTTGGTATTCTGCTTTTGCTTTATCTTTCGCAACCTTGGAAGTGATTTTTCCATGACCTTCTAAAATATCGTATTCTTGGAAAGTCAAAAAGCGGTCAATACTTTGGGCTAGTTGTTGCATTGTCTGAGCTTTTCGCTGTTCTATCTGTCTTTCCAGGTAATCAAAATAGCTAGATATTCCTCTTTCAAGGGAACGGATTTCTGTTTCTGAAAGATAATTCTTTGCTATTTGAGTATCTGCTTGCAGTATGCGACCGTTAGGGGAGTTTTTCCATGTTGTAAGCCCCATGTTGTCTTTTGTATGGTCTGCTTTCGTGTAGATAATTTCCGCAGCAGTTTGGCCAGTGATTGCATAATGAAACTTATTCTGTACATCAGCATAGAATTGCTTAGTCAACGTACTTTGTGGGTCATAGTCGATAGAGATTTCAGCAAAAATATCTGTAATCTGCAACCATATACGACGCTCACTAGCTCGGATAGAACGCACGCGCTCCAAGAGCTCACGGAAATAGTCTTTTTCCAGCAAGTTTTCGCCTTGTTTCAGACGGTTGTCATCCATGGCGAACCCTTTTATCATGTACTCACGAAGTACCGAAGTAGCCCACTGTCTAAATCTCGTAGCTTTTTGGGAATTGACACGGTAACCAACTGAAATGATGGCATCAAGGTTGTAGTAGCTGACATCCTTAGTTTGGGTTTTATCAGCAATTGCACCGTGTTTTGTGGTTATTTCCATTTTGGAAACAACCACCTTTTCTTCTAATTCTCCCTCTTCAAAGATATTTTTTAAGTGCTTACTAATTGCAGGAACACCGACATCGAAAAGTCTAGCCATTTCTTTCTGACTAGCCCAAATCGTTTCGCCTTTGATGATGACACTAGCTGTCTCGCTATCGTTGTCAGCGGTATAGATTAAAAATTGTAATTCGTTCATGAGATCCTTTCTAAAACATTGTGAGTAGTTGACTTTTGTTGACATCAACAAAATTAGTAGATATGGGGCTTATATGGGCTTGAAGCTCGAACGAAGCTTGAGAATCCACGCGCTTCATGATTGTTGGACATTGTGGCGCGTGGGTATGGTGTAAGTCGCTTTTTAAATGCAAGAGTGGTATAATGATGTTGTAAATACCTAACCTTTCGCTTATTTTCAGTTAGGTACTATTAGACAAGTTGGCAGTAGCTAGCTTGTCTTTTTCTATTTGTCAATTTCGCTTATTTTTTAGCTTTAGTCTGTAAAATTGGCTTTCTATTCTTCAAATTCCCCTGTTTTTGCACAATAGACCATGAAAAAAGGGGGGTATTCGACGAGGTGGGGGAGTTTTGTTTATGAATTATGGGTAATAACATCTAGAGCTCCAATAATCTTTTGAGCATTTTCAATAGCTTCTTTGTATTCTTTAGATGTGTTTTTAACAGGTTTTTTAATTAAATCTATAAAAACAACTGGTTTAGTAAAATCGTTAGATGTTATTCGGATTGTCATATTCAAAATCTTGGTAGTTGCTTTTCTTTTAGCGACGATTCCGCCAGCTACGGCTCCTATTACACCAAATACCGCTCCAGCTACTAAAGCTTGTCCAACACCGCCGGAAACAACAGACTGATCGTTTATAACTAATTCGTAAGATACTAAATCATCGAAGGAGTACCAGTCGGTATCATTTTTATCTTTTTTAATTAAAGATGGAATCAAAGATAAACCGCCTGTCCCAAGCGCTAAGGTGGTTTTTCCAACAACTTTAGCAGTTCCGCCAATCAGACCTGATGAACCTTTTGCTTTTCTTGCTCCATGTATTCTATATGTACGATGATTTTTATCTATTTCAAGAGGTCCGACTTTATCAGTACGTTTACTTCTTACAGTAGAAGGTCTAGACGATGGAGTTGCTACTTTTTGGGGAGAAGTTGTAAGTGACACATTGATTGAGTATCCGCAATTCGGACAAAACTTGCAACCAACAACAGAATTTCCGCATTCAGGACAAAATTTCATAATTTTTTTACTCCTTTTTAATTCTCTCTATATATGCCTACGGCTTCGCCGATGGTTTAGAAGATATTAGTCATCGCTATATGATTTATCGAAAAAGATAGTATATCCGTTATTTTCTAAGAAATCAACAGCTTTAGTAAAGTCTTCATCTGCCACTTTTTCAAATAATTTCTTTTTATTTCCACTGTTTAAATCAGCAGTTAAAAGCATATTGTAAAAATTTTCAATTTCTTCATCGTTTAAAACGATTATATTTGTTTTTAAGAACTTAACAAAATTTCTAAATTTTTTGTTGTTTTGCTTTTCCTTCTTCAATTCAGCTTGATACATTAATTCAGCGAGTAAGTCACCTTCTTCTGTAAAAGCAAAATCCATTGCCTCTGTACCGGACATTTTAGAAATTTTTTGGCCTAATTCTTTTATTAAGCTAGAGTCATCCTCATACCCCAACAGATACCCAACGCTTACCTTGAAGTAGTCAGCTAGTTGCTGGGCTTTTTCTGGTTTAATTTGGCGTTCCTCGTTTTCCCACCGCAATACGGTAATTTTAGATACAGAAATTTCATCAGCTAATCCTTGTTGGGTTAGCCCTTTTTGTTTTCTCAGTTCTTTCAATCTATTCATAATTTATCACACCTTTCAAAGATGATTATATCTGATTTTTAGAAAAGTATCAAGAAATGATACAAAAAAATCTAAAAAACAGTTGACAATTAACCGAAACGGATATATAATAAAACACAAGTTATCCAAATCGGATACCACCCCCTCCAACCTTTCACACTTTCAATCTATTCATGGAGGGGGGATTTTTTAGAAAGGGGGAAAGCTATGAGCAAACTACGAGGCTATCGGGTTATGTTAGGACTAACTCAACAACAGATGGCGGACAAGCTAGATATTTCTTTGCAGTCATACAACAACAAAGAATTAGGTAAAACGCCATTCAATGACAAGGAACGCCTAGCGATTAAGTCAATGGTTGCAGAAATCAAATCAGATATAACCATAGATGAACTATTTTATAGCTAGAAAGGAGAAAACCAATGGAACTAGTCTACATGGACGGTAAGAAAGAGCCGTATACTACAAGCGAAATTATCGCTGAATGTGCTGAAGTCACTCATCACACAATACAAGAACTTTTAAGGAAGCATAAAGCTGATTTTGAAAGCTACGGAATTATCGCATTTGAAATGCGTAAATTAGACGGGCGAGGGAGACCAATGAAAATCTATCGCTTGAATGAGCAACAAGCGACCTTGCTGATCACTTATCTAAAGAATACTGCACCAGTTCGTAAATTCAAAATGAACCTGGTCAAAGCTTTCTTTGAAATGCGTGAGGAACTTTCTAAGTTTCGTATGCAGAGGGCGCTAGAAAAGCCAAAAAGAAAAACCTTGCATGACAGCATTGAGAACTGGGAACAAGCCCCAAAGCACGCGCATAGCACTATGAACAACCTGCTACTGAAAGCAGTAACCGATAGGAATGCTAAACAGTTAAGGGAAGAACGTGGGGGCTATAATGGCATCGATAGCTTGACCAGTGACGAGCTGGAGCAATATCAAGCCTTTGAGGATATGGTAATAGCCATGATTGGCTTGAATATGAGTTATCAGGAAATCAAGGCTATGGCATTCAGAAATAAAAAAACACGCCAAAGAAGCGCGTGAGAGCAACAAAAAAAGGCTTAGCAATAACCACACCGCAGAGCCTTTCACACTAACACTAAAACGAATTTAACAAAGCAGGCAAGCTATTATCAAAGAGGTTTTAGTAAAGATTTATACCTAGATTATAGCATATTTAGGGCAATTTGACCATACGGAGAGCGCCAACTCTTAAAACTGGTACTTTCTCACGCTTTCAATTTGGCGACTCTGAGCGTGAGGAACTTCATTACAAGAAAAACTGTATAAGAAACAACCATTAAAAATCCCCACACTCTCTATCGCCAAACTTTGAGTGTGAGGTATGTGACAGGAAAAAAAGCATTAAAAGCCCTCAGGGCAGTTACACAACATAGAAACAAAGGTAAAAAACATGACAGAAACAACATACGAGAATTTAACTAGACATATAGACAGAATTAGCGCAGAAATGCGAGAAATTGGCGAAAAAAATGGGCTTAGTAGACTTTCGTTATTGGCAAATCAGACAAAATTCATCAAAGAAAATTTACACCGTTTACTTTGGATTGAACTTCCTGAATTGAATGACAGCTATAAAATCGAGGCAGTTTCTAAAAGCACTACGGGAGTCTTTTTCTCCCCTGGTATTTTTGAAATGGACGCTATGCGACAAGCCTTCTTTAAACGCCAAGCCAAGCACTTTTTTGAGAACGAAGCAGAGCAACAGGCGTATATAGAGCATGCTGAAAAGGAGTATTTAGAGGCTACTGTAACCTTAAAAGATATTCTTTTTAACTCTAAAAATGGAACTCAGAGAGTAAATAAAAGTTGTCTTATAGAGAAGTTTGAGGAGGCGATGCAATGACACTAGACCTAGACAACATGACACAAGCAGAATTTGATAAACAAATGGCTGAAATCAAGGAGAGAAATCCGAACCTCTTCCAGTTTATTGCTGATTTTGTAGATAGAAAGGTAAGCACCGAAGAGGTGGACGAGTTCCTGAAGATGGAGCGAACTGATCAAGTGGACTATATCAAGAATTACAAAGCGAGGGCATGACATGAATGAATTAGATTTGACCAATACACAAGCGGTTGTCTTTATGATGGTATTGATTGGCTTACTGCTTTATCTAAACCACCGAGACCGCAAAAAAAGCGTCAAAATAGAGCGAGAAAACCAACAGACGATAGAAACACCTAGCGAGGATTTAAACCCTGAATATGGGCGATATATCCAGCTTGCAGGGGTAAGAGTTTACGGAGGGATGAAATGAGTTACATAGTGAAGATATACCTTGATAGTGAAAAAATACCAGATGAACCTTATTTTACTAAAGAGATTTTTCTAGCTACGTGTATGGACAATGCAACAAAGTTAGCTGTAACTATGAGCTTGTTGACAAAACAAGCGTTTGATTTAGAGACTAAGACAGCTATTTTGAAAACTTTGGATACAATCATAGAAACTCAAAAAGCTATTTTGCAAGGGGTAGTGAGCGGACAAATAACCGTTGTGAATAAAAGCAAAGGAGAGGAGGAACTGAATGAGTCTATCAGAGAATGACAAACGAGTATTAAGACTAATCAAGGTAGGGGCTGAGAACTCCATAACAGGGGCAGAAATCAGCCTGATCACTAAGCTAGCAGAAAGAACCGTGCAAGATATTATCAGCCGTCTAATCACGCGCCATAGCGTTCCTATTGTTGGGGTTCGCCATGGGACATTTAGAGGATATTTTATCCCTGCTAACAAAGAGGAGCTACTGGACGGAGCAAAAACATTTTACAATCAGATACGAGAAGAAGAAAAGCGCCTAGCGGTGTTGATGAACAGCGACCTAGAAAGCTATAAAGAAACCTTGAAGGAGGTGGGCGGATATGTTTAGCCTAAGCCGAGAAAGTGAGCAAGACCTAGCGCATGGCATTCTGGAGATAGTGGAAAGATACCTGAAAGCGCGTGATACAGTCAAACCACGACTGACAGGTTTAATCTCAGCCCAGGAAGTCATGGGCGAGTTAGATATAAAATATCTGACACTCCAAAAATGGGAAAAAGCAGGGTTGAGGCGATACCATCCACCGCTTGAAGATACAAGAAAGGTTTATTATAAAATAACTGACATCTGGAAGTTTCTGGGGGTAGAAAATGGGTAGATATAACACACACCCAGCACAGGGCGGAGGACATTATCATGACATTAAATTGTATAAGCACCGTGGCAGATCTTTGGAACAGTTCCAAGAACAAAAGCTACTGAAGAAGTTAAAAAAGAAACGCAAAAAGGGGCGATAGTATGACAATTTATGAGGCTAAAGGCTTTCAGAGTAATCTTGTCTATCCATTTGATAAAATTGAGCCGTTCCAGTACATTGAACGCTTTAAGCCTTTGGTAGTCCCTGAAGGGGCAAACATTGAAGAATTTAAACGTACACAAGCGCCTTACTGTATCAGTGGGAAAGTGACGCCAGAAAAGCATGGCAGTTACAAGCGAAACAACTCCAGTCTAATCTATCGGGATTTGATTTTCCTTGATTATGACGATATACAGGGGACGTCTGAGGGCTTTATAAAGGCCGTTTCTAGCGCTTTATTTGGCTACTCCTATATCTTATACCCGACTATTAAACATAGCTTAGAAAAGCCCCGTTTTCGCCTTGTAGTGAAGCCTGACAACGTGATGAATGAGGCCACCTATAAGCAGGTAGTGAAAGAGATTGCTGATAAGATTGGGCTACCCTTTGACATGGCCAGTTTAACATGGTCACAACTCCAAGGGCTACCAGTAACAACAGGCAACCCAGCAAATTATCAAAAAATTGTAGAGCATGGACTTGATTATCCAGTACCACAGACAACGGTTGAACCAGTCAAACAGAATGCTACAAGTCTTCCATACACTCCAAGGCCAAGCGGTCAGAAATCTATGACCATGAGGATCATTGACACGCTTTTCAACGGATTTGGAGACGAGGGAGGGCGAAACGTAGCGCTGACACGCTTTGTAGGTTTACTCTTTAATAAGTGGGTTGATTGTGACCTAGAGACCGCCTATGAACTTACTAAGATAGCCAATAGCGTGACAGTTGAACCATTGCCTATTGAGGAGCTAGACCGCACTTTTAGCAGTATAGCACGGGCTGAATATAGAAAGAGAGGTTAGAACCATAGAACTAGAAGAATTAGCAAACCTAAAAAGTGAAATCTTGGAGGTCAGAGAGCAAGAACAACCTCCTAGAACGATGAAGGAGCTTGAAAATCGTATCTTTAAAGCTGGAGAAGAATGGCGGGCAGAACATACCGAAACTAAGGTAAATGAGACCACAGGGGACGTTACCGAAAAGGTGGCCATGCCCCAGACATTCACAGTAGCAAAAATACTGAGCGAGATTGTCACATTTACTTTTATCAGCAAGAGCAATATACCTGATTATAGCTTGCTCTATATCTATGATTTAGACGAGGGTATCTATACCGCTAGTAATGATCTATTCAATCTTTTGTGTAAGACCTTTGACGTTAGAATTAAACCCAGAGAGTGGCCTCAGATTAAGTTAATGGTTAGAACATTGGCAAAGATACGAAAACCTTTAGAAAGTTCCAACCTCATTCCAGTACAGAATGGCATTATCAACTTAGAAACTAAGGAGCTACTCCCCTTTAGTCCTAAGTATGTAATTACAAGTAAGATAAGCACGGCCTACCACGCGCCTAAACGAGTCCCAACAGATAGAGAGGGCAAAACTTTTGATGATTGGCTAAACTCAATTGCTTGTAATGACAGTGAACTGGTAACACTGTTTTGGCAGATTATCCTTGAAGCTATTAACCCTAACCATACCCGAAATAAGTTTGCCATCTTCTACGGGGACGGTAACAATGGTAAAGGGACATTTCAGCGCTTCCTTATCAATCTAATAGGGGAAAGCAATATATCAGCCTTAAAACCTGCACAGTTTGCTGAAAAGCATAACTTAGAAACCCTGGTAGGTAAAGTTTGTAATATCGGAGATGAAGCCCCAAACGAATACTTAAAAAATCCGTCGGATCTAATGAGTATCACTAGTGGCGACACTGTTCTAGTCAATCCCAAAGGACGCCCAGCCTTTGAAGCTACTTTCAAGTTATTCAATATCTTTTCAGGCAACTATATCCCCAATGGCGGCAACAAGACAAAAGGCTGGTATCGTAGAATTATGATCGTCCCTTTTAATGCTGACTTTAACGGGGAGAAGGAAAAACCTTGGATAAAAAATGAATTTTTGGCCAACGATGAAGTATTAGAATACGCACTTTACAAAGCTATCAATCAAGAGCCATTTACTCACTTTATCGAACCTCAAACAGTCAAAGACCTGTTAGAAGAATACCAAGAGGATAATGACTACTTGCTTTCATGGGTTAAGCATGAATACATGGAAAGAGGTTGGCATGAGCTGGACGTAGTACCTGTTTTTATAATGACCAGATCGCTGAAACATTATGCTGAAGATATGGGAATACCCAAGCCCAATGTTTACGGGGCAGGAAAAGATACTATCAGACACCTACAGCAGTTAACACCTAATAAGTATCAACTCAAAAAGGCTCGTGTTAGAATTGAAGATTTTGACAAACTAGATCCGTTGGAGTTTGAGAGACAAAAACTGGGTCGAGTAAATCATGCTATAACTAAAAAAGAATAATGTTGACCTTCTCATAATGCTCTAAACCGTTGATATGACTGGGTTTTTACGGAATTTGTTGACCTTCTTGTTGACCTTGTTACCTTCTTTTTAAAAACAAGAATGTAAATGAAATAGATATATTTTATATATAAGAGCTACGACTTCAAAAGAAGGTCAACATGGTCAACAAGTGACCTAAACCCTTGGGAGAGTAAGGTGGAAGGCGTAACCTAGAAGGTCAACAAAACACCAAAGAAGGTCAACAAAAACTACTTAAACACCAATCAAAGGAGAAAATACATGAAAGCCAAGCTATTTGAATATACTAGACGATGGGAAAAAGAAGACTTTGAGAAAGAGATCAATGACTTCATGGCAACTGTTGAAGTGCTGGGCGTTAAATTTTCTGGTACACCATCTAGTGAATCCTTTAATTCGGTGGCTATCGTATTGGTATTATACAGATAACAAAATGGGGTAGATAGTACCGACCCCCTTGCAATGATGTAACTACTAGTGAAACCCTTAAAAACAGAAAGAGGAAAAACAACATGACAGAACAAACATACTTTGAACAGGCAGATCAGGAACTGGAGGAACTCAATCGCAAACGTGATGATTTTATGGCGGATGCAACACCAGTATGTCTTGAAGATACGCCTAAACTGATTGAACTAGGTGAGAAGCTCCGGACGGAAGACACTAGCATAAATGCCTATGAGTTATACAGACACCCTGAAGCGCGTGCAAAGTTATTCGCCCAAATCGCGGAAGCCTGCTTCTTGTTGATTGCAGATAGTTCACCAGTACCAGTGCAGCCGACACAAGCACAGCGGATACATTTTTGCGAGTACTTGGAAGGACAATTCCAGAATATCATTAAGAAGTTGATTGCAGGAACTGACAAGCAAGTTCTAGAGTCTTTACTTGAAGCTTTGCAACTACCCAAAGAAAAACAAGCTCAATTTGTCCGTGATGTGGTAGTAAGTGGCTTACTCAGTGAAGAATAGTATCAAAGGGGCATTGCCTCTTTTTGTGGTTTCACTACTACTGAACCCAATAGTTTTGGGTTTTTCCATATAGGGGGAAATAATGAAGCGGTTAGCAATAGAAACAATCACTAAACCAATGAAGATGAGAGGAATATCTAAGGGTATAGCTGAGTTGGACGGTCAACGTTTAGAGATTGATTTGGATAATTTAATGATTGATTTTGGTGGAGAGTCATTTGAATTAGACAGAATAGCAGGAACTAAGGGAGGTAATCGATATTTCTTTCTTTGCCCTGATTGTGGGAGACGGTGCAGGTTGCTTTATAAACGGTATTTGTATTTTAGTTGCGGTACTTGTCTAGATATCCACAAGCATACCCTGAACCGTAGTAAAACGGATTGCCAATACTACTGGGAGCTTGCACTAAAAGAAGGCAGAAAGGTAGAACCAGGGTGGAGTCCTAGACGTGGTGGATATATGTTTGATGGTTTCCCTGAAAGACCAAGGTATATGAAACGTGACAGGTATCGTAAGCACTATAAGAAGTTTTTGAAGTATACTAAAAAAGGAGATAGATTTTGGCTGAATGGTTTGAGATTGTAGGACGATATGAAGTAGTGTGCAATTTACAAAACGAACAAATACTACATATTAGACGGTTTAAATGTTAAAAAAAGCTAGATATATCAAGGGTTTAAGTAAGCAGAGCGTTCCAAAAAAAGGGTGCGATAAATGGAGCGCGTGTTTTGATAAAAAAATTATTCGTTTAGGAAAAGGAAACAGGAAATACTTAGGTTTTGATTAGGTAGTGGCAGTAAATATGCCTGACAAATGGCAGGGTTATGTGTGTTGAACTCCGAGCGAACGCCGAGAAAAGTGGATATATCCCCCTATCATTTATCAAACAATTAATAGCAATAATAACCCCTCTTAACTCCCTGAGAAATGACAAGCAGATAAGCGAAGTTTTTAGCCCTCTTATTTCGGATCTACTCCTTGCAGAACGACAAGCAGATAAGGACGACAATAAGCCTTCTTAATTGCTTACAAAACGATAGGGAGTTAAGATAAATTTAAAAGCTCCTTATTTTCGTTTTTCTCCTTGTCAAACGGTAAGGGAATAGGACAGGAAATAACATCGCTTATTTTGATTTTGCTCCCTGAAAAACTGTAAGGAGATAAGGAGACTTATTAGCTTCCTTAATTTGGATTTTCTCCTTACAAAATGACAAGGAAATAAGAACTAAAATAACTCCCCTTATTTTCCTACCAAATGACAGGGAGATAAGAGCGGTTTAAAAGTCTGTTATTTTGGATTTGTTGCTTACCAAATGATAAGCAGATAAGCAAAGAAATAACTTGCCTTAATTGCTTGCAGAATGACAAGGAAATAAGAGAGATAAAAACATCCCTTAATTGCTTATCAAACCATAAGGAGATACGGGGGCTATCTCCCTCCCCACGCGCCTCTATGAGCTTCACCCGTCATTGTACATTTTTTCTCACGGGAAAGCATTTGAAGCTAGAGCGAACATAGAGAAATAGCAAAAAAAGCCAAGGCGCTCCGCCTCAGCTATAATCTCAATAATATTATATCATGAAGGAGCAAACTAATGGAGCTGGATAAGTTTAAAACGATGATGAACGTAAGAGAGCGGATGACTTACTTTCTGAGATTCCAGAGGATGGCAGGGAGTGAAAACCAAGTTAGGATAGATGAAGAGGCTTGGGAACTTGTCTTACCTGATCAGTGGAATTTGAGCGGTGAGCATGAAAAAGCAATTCGTGAGGGGTTGGAGATATTCGCCCACGACATCAATAAGATAGAGAACAAGCGAGCCAGAAAATACTTTATTATCCATTATTGCTACATGAGGAAGAAAACAATGAGTGAATGCGTAGAGATGGCAGGTACTAGCTCCACTAGCTACCACCGATATAAACAGATAGCCGTCTTAAACTTTGCGAGAATCCACCAGAACGGAGAGCTAGAAGCATATAAGTAGGCGTTTGTGGTGTTTTGTTGAGAAATGTTGAGATTTAAGTGAGGGGGGATGACATAATTGAAGATTTTTTGATTGATCTGGAGAATATCCAATTAGAGGATGTGGAGATAGATTTAAACATGGATATAGACATCGATTTAAACATAGATTTTGAAATAGATGTTGACCTTGATGGTTTAGATTTAACCTTACTACAAGAGTTAGAAGCATAAATGTTGGCAAATGTAGGCGTAGGCTTCATATTCACCCCCTATTTCGCTTGGTTTCGTACTGGACAACTAAAACACCATGGATAAACTAGAAGCCCTCAGAAACGAATCTGGGGGCTTTTGTGAGGTCATAATCTTATAAACCACGCGCTTCATGGTATAATATACCTATCAGCAACCAGCAATAAAAAAAGCACGTTTGACCGTGCTAGTTTCTTGCCTGCTGAACTCGTTAAATCTTAGCCCTTTTGTGGGGCTTTTTTGCTCCCCTTTTTGCGTACTTTGGGGGAGCAAGTAGTAAAAAGTAATATTAGTGATTTTTGTTAAAAAAGCGCGTGATATAAGGGTTAGGAAGCCCTAAGGAAACCTAAAATAAGAAGTTTTTTATTATACTACAAAATCAGCCTTTTGGGTAATAGAATCTCACTTTTTTTGGTATAATGGTAAGCAATAATGGACTAGAAAGAACAAAAATGCAAGATAAAATTGTCATTCATGGGGCGCGTGCCCATAATTTAAAAAATATTGATGTGGAGATTCCACGAGACAAGCTGGTTGTCGTGACTGGTTTGTCAGGTTCAGGGAAATCCAGTCTGGCCTTTGATACCCTCTATGCGGAGGGACAACGTCGCTATGTGGAGAGTTTGTCAGCCTACGCTCGTCAATTCTTGGGGAATATGGAGAAGCCTGATGTAGATGCTATTGATGGTCTCAGCCCAGCTATTTCCATCGACCAGAAAACGACTAGTAAAAATCCTCGCTCGACGGTGGGAACAACGACTGAAATCAATGACTATCTGCGTCTCCTCTACGCACGTGTGGGGACGCCTTACTGTATTAACGGGCATGGAGCTATCAAGGCTTCTTCTGTGGAGCAAATCGTGGATAAGGTTTTAGAATTGCCTGAACGCCAGCGCTTGCAGATCTTGGCCCCTGTCATCCGCAAGAAAAAAGGCCAACATAAGAGTGTTATTGAGAAGGTTCAGAAAGATGGGTATGTTCGTGTCCGTGTGGATGGTGAAGTCTATGATGTAACCGAAGTGCCAGAGTTGTCTAAGAGTAAGCAACACAATATCGATGTCGTGGCTGACCGTATTGTCATCAAGGAGGGCATTCGTAGTCGTCTCTTTGATTCCATTGAGGCTGCCCTTCGTATTGCAGAAGGTTATGTCATTATCGACACTATGGACGACTCTGAGTTGTTGTTTTCTGAGCATTATGCCTGTCCAGTTTGTGGCTTTACTGTTCCAGAGTTAGAGCCTCGTCTCTTCTCTTTCAATGCTCCTTTTGGCTCTTGTAGTGAGTGTGACGGTTTGGGCATCAAGCTGGAGGTGGATACTGATTTGGTAGTACCAGATGCCAGCAAAACCTTACGTGAGGGAGCCTTGGCTCCGTGGAATCCTATCTCATCCAACTACTATCCAAACATGCTAGAGCAGGCTATGACAGCCTTTGGAGTGGATATGGATAAGCCTTTTGAGGACTTGTCAGAAGAAGATAAGAACTTGATTCTCTACGGCTCAGATGGTAAGGAATTCCATTTCCACTATGAGAATGAATTTGGTGGTGTGCGCGATATCGACATTCCTTTTGAGGGAGTTGTCAATAATATCAAGCGTCGCTACCATGAAACCAATAGTGACTACACGCGCACCCAAATGCGCCTCTACATGAATGAGCTGACTTGCGGAACCTGTCACGGCTATCGTCTCAATGACCAGGCCTTGTCTGTCCGTGTGGGTGGCGAGAACGGGCTACATATCGGAGAAATTTCAGACCTGTCTATCGCAGATCACTTGGAATTAGTCAGTCAGTTGACTCTTTCTGAAAATGAAGCCATCATTGCTCGGCCCATTCTCAAGGAAATCAAGGACCGTTTGACTTTCCTTAATAACGTGGGTCTTAACTATCTGACCCTGTCACGTTCGGCAGGAACTCTTTCAGGTGGGGAAAGTCAGCGTATTCGCTTGGCGACCCAGATTGGTTCTAACCTATCAGGTGTTCTTTATATTCTAGACGAGCCGTCAATCGGTCTTCACCAGAGGGATAATGACCGTCTGATTGCCAGTCTCAAAAAGATGCGTGACTTGGGCAATACTCTTATCGTGGTGGAACATGACGAAGATACCATGCGTGAGGCTGATTATCTGATTGACGTTGGTCCTGGTGCGGGTGTTTTTGGTGGGGAGATTGTTGCGGCAGGTACGCCCAAACAGGTAGCTCGTAACAGTAAGTCTATCACAGGCCAGTACTTGTCAGGCAAACGTGCCATTCCAGTACCAGAAGAACGCCGTGTTGGTAATGGTCGTTTTATCGAGGTGACGGGAGCGCGTGAGAACAACCTGCAAAATGTCACAGCTCGCTTCCCACTAGGAAAATTCATCGCAGTGACAGGGGTGTCGGGCTCAGGGAAATCGACCCTAATCAATAGCATTCTCAAAAAAGCTATTGCCCAGAAGCTCAACCGCAATTCAGACAAACCTGGTAAGTTTAAAACGATTACAGGGATTGAGCATGTAGACCGCTTGATTGATATTGATCAGAGCCCCATCGGACGAACGCCGAGGTCCAACCCAGCTACCTATACAGGAGTTTTTGACGATATACGTGACCTTTTTGCCCAGACAAATGAGGCTAAGATTCGTGGTTACAAAAAGGGACGTTTCAGTTTCAATGTTAAGGGAGGTCGCTGTGAAGCCTGCTCAGGTGACGGGATCATCAAGATTGAGATGCACTTCTTGCCAGATGTTTATGTGGCTTGTGAGGTCTGCCACGGAACCCGCTACAACAGTGAAACCCTAGAAGTTCACTACAAGGAAAAAAATATTTCACAGGTCTTGGACATGACGGTCAACGATGCGGTGGAATTCTTCCAACATATTCCGAAAATTCAACGTAAACTTCAGACTATCAAGGATGTGGGACTTGGTTATGTGACATTGGGGCAACCTGCTACCACCCTTTCTGGGGGAGAAGCCCAGCGTATGAAGCTGGCTAGTGAACTTCACAAACGATCGACAGGAAAATCTTTCTACATTCTGGATGAGCCGACGACAGGTCTTCATACCGAGGATATCGCTCGCTTGCTCAAGGTTTTAGCTCGCTTTGTTGACGATGGCAATACAGTTCTTGTCATTGAGCACAATCTGGATGTTATAAAGACAGCAGACCATATTATTGATTTGGGACCTGAGGGCGGTGTCGGTGGTGGAACCATCATCGCAACAGGAACTCCAGAAGAAGTAGCGGGCAACGAAGCCAGCTACACAGGACATTATTTGAAAGGAAAGTTACATCATGAATAAACGTGTACAAGCATTTCTCGCTAAAATGCAAGAAAAAGAACTAGATGGCATCATTATCAACAACCTTAAAAACGTCTACTACTTGACTGGTTTTTGGGGTTCAAATGGAACAGTCTTTATCAGCCGTGACCGTCAGGTCTTGGTGACAGATTCTCGCTATATCATTGCAGCTAAGCAAGAAACCAGTGGCTTTGAGATTGTAGCTGACCGTGATGAATTGGCTGTCATTGCAGGAATTGTCAAGGACATGGGCTTGTCCCGTATCGGTTTTGAAGATGAGATTTCGGTCTCTTATTATCACCGTATGCAAATGGCATTTGAAGGTTTGGAACTAGTTCCACAGACACAGTTTGTTGAAGGTCTTCGAATGATTAAGGATGAGGCAGAGATTGCAGCGATTCGCAAGGCTTGTTCTATTTCAGACCAAGCTTTCCGTGATGCGCTTGACTTTATCAAACCAGGAAAAACTGAAATTGAAATTGCCAACTTCCTTGACTTCCGCATGCGTGAGTTGGGAGCATCTGGTTTGTCTTTTGACACTATTTTAGCAAGTGGTATCAACTCTTCTAAGCCCCATGCCCATCCAATGCACAAACCAGTGGAGCTGGGAGAAGCCATTACCATGGACTTCGGATGTCTTTACGAGCACTATGTCAGCGATATGACACGTACTATCTATCTGGGGCATGTCAGCGATGAGCAGGCGGAGATTTACAATACGGTTTTGAAAGCCAACCAAGCCTTGATTGACCAGGCTAAGGCAGGATTAGGTTTCCGAGACTTTGACAAAATTCCTCGTGATATTATCATCGAGGCAGGCTATGGCGACTACTTTACTCACGGTATTGGACACGGTATTGGACTGGATATCCATGAGGAACCATACTTTAGCCAGACTTCTACAGAAACTATTAAGGCGGGTATGGCCTTGACCGATGAACCAGGTATCTATATCGAAGGCAAATATGGCGTTCGTATCGAGGATGATATCCTGATTACAGAGACAGGTTGTGAATTGTTGACCCTTGCTCCAAAAGAGTTGATAGTCATTTAGTTATTTGTCAAGAAAAAAGTACGAAAATGACGAAAAAAGTCAAAAAAATTTAAAAATAGGTCGCAAGTCGGATGTTTTTTATGGTATAATAGACTAAACTGATAGTAACATGTAGCGAAAGGGGTAGGTACATGATTAAAATTTATACAGTCTCAAGTTGTACTAGCTGTAAAAAAGCAAAAACCTGGCTCAATGCCCACCAGTTAAGTTATAAAGAACAAAACCTTGGTAAAGAAGGAATTACGAGAGAAGAATTACTGGATATTCTAACCAAAACAGATAACGGAATAGCCAGCATCGTTTCATCTAAAAATCGCTATGCCAAAGCCCTTGGAGTGGATATTGAAGATTTGAGTGTCAATGAAGTTCTCAATCTGATTATGGAAACACCAAGAATTTTAAAGAGCCCAATCCTTGTAGATGAAAAACGCCTGCAAGTTGGCTATAAGGAAGACGATATTCGTGCCTTCCTACCACGCTCTGTCCGTAATGTAGAAAATGCAGAAGCACGTTTGCGTGCAGCTCTATAAACATCAAGGCTGGGAGTGCTTCCTAGCCTTGTTTGCTCTTTTAATTCAAAAATGATGTGAGGAATTATGAAAAAAATACTGATTACAAGTTTTGCACTACTTTTCTTGCTTGCTGGATGTGGGCAAAAAAAAGCGACAACTGCGTCCTCTAGCAGTAAATCTGAAACGTTACAGTCAACTTTACCTGTCCTAGAGAATGCTGAGAAGAATACAGTAGTTACAAAAACATTTATGCTACCGAAGTCAACAGACGGCAGTCAGCAGATTCAAACAGTCACATATAAAGGAAAACAATTTTTAAGTTTGACTATTATTCAAAAAAGACCAGTTACCGATGAATTGAAGACTTTTGTAACTGAGCATGGTGTAGAGGCTACCCAAAAAGCACTCATTGAAGCTGAAGGTAAAGATGCCTCAATTCAGGAAGCGCGCAAGTTGCCAGGTTTTACACTTGAGACGAAGCTACTAAGTGAAACAGAAATTCAAACAACAACTACTTATGATTTTCAGGTTTTAGATATCAAAAAAGCTTCACAGGTTGAATATTTAAAGAATATTGGCTTGGAAAATCTTTTGAAAAATGAACCGAGTCAATATGTAGCAGACAGATTGGCAAATGGTGCGACAGAACAGTAGAAAATCCAAATAAATAGACTGCCTGAATTGTAGAACGTAAGGAATTATGCTATAATGGTACTATTCTAAGGAAAGAGGGTGTTAGAATGGGATTTACTGAAGAAACAGTACGTTTTAAATTGGACGATTCCAATAAAAAAGAAATTAGCGAAACTCTGACTGATGTTTATGCTTCGTTGAACGATAAGGGCTACAACCCAATCAACCAAATCGTAGGTTACGTATTGAGTGGAGACCCTGCCTACGTTCCTCGTTATAATAATGCACGAAATCAAATCCGTAAGTATGAGCGTGATGAAATCGTTGAGGAATTAGTCCGCTACTACCTTAAAGGACAAGGAGTCGATCTATAACCTATGAGAATTATGGGATTGGACGTCGGTTCAAAAACGGTAGGGGTGGCGATTAGCGATCCGCTTGGTTTTACAGCTCAAGGACTTGAAATCATCCAAATCAATGAGGAGCAAGGTCAATTTGGTTTTGACCGCGTTAAGGAGTTGGTTGATACTTACAAGGTGGAACGATTTGTAGTGGGCTTGCCTAAAAACATGAACAATACAAGCGGACCGCGCGTGGAAGCTAGTCAAGCCTACGGAGCAAAGCTGGAAGAGCTTTTTGGTTTACCAGTAGACTATCAAGATGAACGCTTGACAACAGTTGCCGCAGAGCGTATGTTGATTGAACAAGCAGATATTAGCCGTAACAAGCGCAAGAAAGTCATTGATAAATTAGCAGCTCAGCTGATTTTACAAAATTATTTAGATAGAAAATTTTAATACAAAGGAGAGGCTATGTCACACGATCATAACCACGACCACGAAGAACGTGAACTAATCACACTAGTAGATGAGCAAGGAAATGAAACCTTGTTTGAAATCCTTTTGACCATTGACGGAAAAGAAGAATTTGGTAAAAACTATGTTCTTCTAGTACCAGTTAATGCAGAAGAAGACGAAGACGGACAAGTTGAAATCCAAGCTTACTCATTCATCGAAAACGAAGATGGAACAGAAGGCGAATTGCAACCAATCCCAGAAGACTCAGAAGACGAATGGAACATGATTGAAGAAGTCTTCAATAGTTTTATGGAGGAGTAAAAACGTCCGGGGGACGTTTTTAGCCTGACGCTAAAAATAAAAACCGTCAGTAAGTCCGGGGGACGTTTTTAGCCCTGCGCTAGAAATTAGAAACGCAGGCACATTCAGTGGACGTTTTACCCCAGATTAACATTCATAGGAGCTAGTTATTAGCTAACCAGGTAAGAGGTCGGGACGAAAATCCTGACCTCATTTTTTGTTATCTATGGAATTTTGCTAGGTAATTGATTGAACTTTTGTCAAGGAGATGTGTATGTTTGAAGTAGAAGAATGGCTTCATAGTCGGATTGGTTTGAATTTTCGATCAGGCTTGAGCCGAATGCAGCAAGCGGTGGATTTGTTGGGGAATCCCGAGAAGTCTTATCCTATTATCCACGTAACAGGAACTAATGGAAAAGGTTCTACCATTGCTTTCATGAGGGAATTATTTATGGGGCATGGCAAAAAAGTTGCGACCTTTACCTCCCCTCATATCGTCTCTATCAATGACCGAATTTGCATTAATGAACAACCTATAGCAGACGCAGACTTTATCCGTTTAGCTGAGCAGGTCAAGGAGATGGAAAAGACGCTTTTGCAAACTCATGACCAGTTGTCCTTTTTTGAATTGCTGACCTTGATTGCTTTCCTCTATTTTAGAGAGCAAGAGGTGGATTTGGTTTTACTAGAAGTGGGAATTGGTGGCTTACTTGACACGACCAATGTGGTAACTGGAGAGATTGCTGTCATCACCTCCATTGGGCTTGACCATCAGGATACTTTGGGCGATAGTCTAGAAGCAATCGCAGAGCAAAAAGCTGGTATTTTCAAGGCTGGTAAGAAGGCAGTGATTGCGAAATTGCCTTCAGAAGCTAGGCTTGTATGTCAGAAAAAAGCCGAATCTTTAGCTGTTGACCTTTATCAGGCAGACCAAGATTTTTCAATGCTGAATGGTGATTTTTCAAGCTCTTTGGCTAATCTTTCACAGTTGAAAATAGGCTTGGAAGGAGCTTATCAGCAGGAAAATGCGGCCTTGGCGCTACAAACTTTTCTTCTCTTTATGAGGGAAGAAAAGGAAGATGTTGATGAGCAGGCTATAAGACAGGCCTTGGAACAGACCCATTGGGCTGGACGTTTGGAACGTATTCGTCCTCAGATATACTTGGACGGTGCCCATAACCTCCCTGCTTTGACTCGCTTGGTTGAATTTACTAAAGAAAAAGAGCAGGAAGGATATCGTCCTCAAATCCTATTTGGAGCCTTGAAAAGGAAGGATTATCAAGGGATGTTGGCTTATCTGACTGAAAAATTGCCTCAGGTGGAACTCAAGGTGACCGGCTTTGACTATCAAGGTTCTTTGGATGAAACAGATGTAACAGGTTACGATGTAATTCCTTCTTATCGCGAATTTATCAGCAGTTTCGAAGAAAGAGCAGACACTCAAGACTTGTTATTCATTACAGGGTCTCTCTATTTTATCTCAGAAGTACGGGGCTACTTGCTGGCCCATGAGCAGATAAATTGACCTCCTTTTTTGAACTTGTTATACTAGGAAAACTACTAGTTAGAAGGAAAAACTTCTGTAAATTGGTAGCAGAAAGGAAATTCATCATGAAATTAAAAAGATTCACACTTTCTCTTGCTTCTCTAGCAAGTCTTAGTCTCTTAGTAGCTTGTTCACAAAGAGCTCAACAAGTTCAACAACCAGTAGCTCAATCGCAAACACAACAAACTCAGCAATCACAACCTGCTGCTTCATCTTCGGCAGAAAATTCAAACCAGGCAGCGACAAGTTCTTCACAAAATACGCCTGAGGCTCAACCAACCAATATTGATGGAACTTATACTGGTCAGGACGAAGGAGACCGTATCACTTTAGTGGTAACTGGAACAACTGGTACATGGACACAGGTAGAAACTGACGGAGATCAAGAAATCAAGCAGGTTAGCTTCGATGCCGCTAATCAACGCATGATTATTGGGGATGATGTCAAGATTTATGCAATTAATGGAAATCAGATGATTATTGACGATATGGATAGAGAAGCGTCTGATCGCATTGTTTTATCTAAGTAAAGCTTATTTATCAAAAATTCCGATAAGATGAAAGATATTTGATGTATTACTCGATAAAAGTTAGATAGATTATACACATAAAGGAATGGGTCTTATACAAGATTCATTCCTTTTCCTTAAATATAAGTTCCACTTTTAGGAGTGGTACTCTTTTTGAGTAGTTCTTTTTAAAAAAATTTGTTATGCTAGATTTATGAAGAGAATCAAAATCGACGTGGTAGTACTCCCTTTAAGTGGACATCTCTTCCCAGCCCTGAATTTACTCGCACCTTTGTTGAAGGATTCTTTGTATGATATTCGATTATTCACAGGACCGCAACGAAAAGCTGTCGCAGAGGAGATGGGATTCCAGGTACTTCCCATTTTAGAAAATTTTGTAGATGCGTTTGAGCGTGTAGCCAACAATGAAGGACAACTAAATCTTATTTCTGCTTATCGACAGTTGTCAGCTAGTCTGGATTTGATCAATATAGTGTCTGACCAACTAGTGCAAGAATGGGAGAAAAATCGACCAGATATTGTTATTGCGGATTTTATAACTCTCTCTGGAGGACTTGTAGCGGAACAGTTGGGAATTCCTTGGATAACAACCATGGCGACACAGTTTGCCATTGAAACGACAGCTGGACCGCCTTGTTTCTTTGGAGGAATGGGCAGTCCAAAGAACCCTTTCCAGTCTGCCCAGCAATGGCTAGGAAGAAAAGTGACTCGTTTAGGGAAACGAATCGTAACCTTTTTATTGAGAGAACGCTTGAAACGTTACGATTTTAAGCTCTACAATCAAAAAAATCAGGAAACCATTTATTCGCCCTATTCCATCTTGGGAATTGGGATGAAAGAGTTGGAGCTGAAAAGTGGTTTTCCAGAGCACTACCTTTGGGTGGGGCCTTTTGGCTCTTCGATTGAGAGAGCAGAGAATTATCCTCTCGATTTGTCTCCCTATGCAAGTTATAAAAAAGTCCTCGTATCCTGTGGAACTCAGCTTGCGTGGGCTAAAGATAACCTCCTCTACCAGACCCAACAATTGGCAAAAGCCCATCCTGACTGTCACTTTTTTGTGACTCTGGGGTTTGGTGGACAAGACTTCCAATGTGAGGAGCTCATGGACAATGTTTCTGTGGTATCCTATCTTCCCTATAAGGAATACATTCCCCAGATGGACTATGTGATTCATCACGGAGGTGCGGGTATTTTTTACCAATGTATTATCTATGGCAAGCCTGCCTTAATTCTCCCTCATGACTATGATCAGTATGACTATGCGGTTCGCGGGCTAGAGGCGGGGATTGCCCTGACTACTAAACGAGAGGACACGGAAGCGATTGGACGCGCTTTTGATGAGCTATTGGCTAGAGATGGTTGGTCAGACTTGAACAAACTCAGTCGTGTAGCTCAAGACTATCAGCCAACAGAAATCCTCAAGAATGAAATATATCGACTCTTGGGGGGACAAGGAGAAATAAAACATGAAGAAAGTATTGGTAACAGGTGCTACGGGCTTTTTAGGTAAGTATGTTGTTGAAGAGCTCAGTCAGCATGGCTATCAGGTACGAGCTTTTGGACGTAATCGCAAGGTTGGTCAGTCTTTAGAGAACTCCTCTGTGGCATTTTTCCAGGGAGATTTGACCAAGCAAGAGGATCTGACTCAGGCTTGTCAGGGTATGGACATGGTTGTTCATGCGGGAGCTCTTTCTACCGTCTGGGGACCTTGGGAAGATTTCTACCAGACAAATGTCTTAGGGACCAAGTATGTTCTGGATGCTTGTCGAGAGGCTGGTATTCAGCGTTTGGTTTATGTGTCCTCGCCTAGCATATATGCTGCGCCTCGAGACCAGATAGCTATCAAAGAAAGCGATGCGCCTCAGGAAAATAATCTGAACAACTATATTCGTAGTAAACTAGCTTCGGAGAAGCTGTTTAAGGATTATCCCGATGTTCCGAGTATTATCTTACGACCTCGTGGGCTTTTTGGAATTGGGGATACCAGTATTTTGCCTCGGGTTCTTAAACTCAGTCAGAAGATTGGTATTCCCTTGATAGGGGATGGCCGTCAGCTGATGGATATGACCTGTGTGGAAAATGTCGCTCTGGCCATTCGCTTGGCTCTAGAGGCTCCTCAAGCTAGTGGCGAAGTCTATAATATTACCAACGGGGAACCAAGAGCCTTTAAGGATCTGATAGAAGAAACCTTGGGAGGGCTTGGATATCCGATAACATACAGAAAAGTGCCGGTTCCTCTTATTTCAGTTATTGCAAGTAGTTTAGAGTTTCTGTATAAGATTTTGAAACTTAAAGGTGAGCCGGCTCTAACACGCTATACCTATGACTTGCTGAGGTATAGCCAGACGCTGGACATCAGCAAGGCGGAGCGAGACTTGGGCTATCGCCCTCAAATCAGTATTTCGGAAGGAATTGAACAGTATGTCAAAGATTATAGAAAGCATTGATTATTTCCCGGCAGGATATTGCACGAGTTATACAGGTTTGCTATTTAAGGGAATCAAGAATAAAAAGATGATCTTTCCAGCCGGGGTTTTTCTTATCAAACATAGGGAGAAGGGATATCTCCTCTATGATACGGGCTACCATTACGATATTAAGACTCAGATTCGTTATGGTTTCTATCGTTTGGGAACACCTGTTCAAATGACGGAGAAGGACCAGATTTCATATTTGCTGAAAGCTAAGGGAATTAAACCGGAAGAAATTAATTATATCATCCTATCCCACCTGCATCCAGATCATTTGGGAGGGGCTAGCTTCTTCCCTCATGCAACTTTTATCTTGACTCAGGAAGTGTATGATGTTTACAAGAAACCGACACTGAAAGACTTGATTTTCAAGGAATTTTTGCCAGTTTCTTTTGAAAAAAATCTAACCATTATCAGAGCTGACCAGCAAGATTCAACCTTTCCCTATCGTCCGACTAGTGACCTTTTTGGAGATGGAAGTATCCTAGTAGCTTCTGTTGATGGGCATGCAAGGGGGCAAGCTTGTCTGTACCTTCCAGACTTTAATCTCCTCATCGCAGCAGATCTCTGTTGGGGAATTGACCTTTTGCCTTACACCAAGCAGATGCTCCTGATTCCTTCCTTGGTTCAGGACAATAAGGCAGACTATATCAAGGGGACAGAGTTTTTGGAGGAAGTCTTGAGAGATGGTATTGAAGTAGTTGTTAGCCATGACCCTGTAGAAAGGATAGAACGTATCATATATGAAAAAAGGAACCTTTCTTAAAACCTTTATCCAAACTCGCTGGCTTCATAACTTCAAATCTCGAGAAGCTGTAGAGAACTATCAGAAAAAGCAATTAGCTAACTATATGAACTTTTTAAAGCGAGAGTCGCCCTACTTTAAAAATGGGGTTCCTAGTGACTTTGACCATATGGACAAGGCTTTTATGATGGAGCATTTCAACGAGCTCAACACCCAAGGAGTAGATCGGGATGAAGCCTTGGCCTTGGCTATTGAAAGTGAAAAGACTCGTGATTTCACTGAACTCAAAGGCGATGTGGCAGTCGGACTGTCTTCAGGGACATCTGGACATCGGGGGCTTTTTATCACAACGGAGAAAGAGCGAAGTATGTGGGCAGCAGCTATCTTAGCTAAGATGTTACCCAAGGGCCAGCTTTTTGGACACCGAATCGCCTTTTTCCTGAGAGCTGATAATGAACTCTATCAGACCATCAATACGGCACTTATTCGTTTGGAGTATTTTGATATTTTTAAACCTACAGATGTCCATATTGAGCGGCTGAATACCTACCAGCCGACGATTGTTGTGGCACCAGCCTCTATGTTGATTGAATTGAGCAAGCGTCTCAAGGCTGGAGAGTTAGCTATCCACCCACAAAAAATCGTTTCGGTGGCAGAAATCTTGGAAGATAATGATAGGGAACTCATCGCAGAAGCCTTTTCTCTATCCATTATTGACCAAGTTTATCAGGCAACCGAAGGTTTCCTAGCTTGCACTTGCTCAGCTGGCAATCTGCATCTCAACGAAGACATTATACTTGTGGAAAAGCAGTATCTGGATGACCGCCGTTTTTATCCAGTGATTACGGACTTTAAACGAAGTAGTCAGCCTGTTTATCGCTACCAGCTCAATGATATCTTGGTTGAAAATCCGAAGACTTGTCCGTGTGGCTCCTGCTATACACGAATTGACAAGGTCGAAGGACGCTCTGACGACATCTTCTATTTCGATGGACTGGATGGGGGACAGGTGACCATCTATCCAGACTTTATCAGACGTTGCATCCTCTTTGTGGAGAATATAGGAGATTACCAAGTCAAACAATATTCTGAAAAGTTAGTGGAAGTTTGTCTAAACCAACGAGATGAGAGCATGGAGACAGCTATTTTAGTACAGTTTCAACTCCTGGCCCAGCAAAAGCAGTTTATAGTTCCCGAAATTCAATTTTCAGATTATCACTGGGATACTAGCCATAAACTCAAACGAATCCAACGTTTATGAAAGGATAAAAGACAATGACAGAAGTAAAAAGACATGTAGAAATTGCAGGATATGGTGTTTGCCTTCCAAAGCATACCGTCCAATTCAAAGACCAGACGCGTTATCGTGTAGTTGAAAATGAAGAAACGCAGTTAGATTTAGCAGAGGTAGCAATTCAGAGAGCACTCGAATATGCAAACTTAGATATTAAAGATATCGATTGCCTTGTATCAGCTAGTGCAGTTGGTGTTCAGCCTATTCCTTGTACGGCTGCCTTGATTCATGAGCGCGTGGCAAAAGGACTCTCAATCCCAGCTATGGATATCAATACGACCTGTACTAGCTTTATTTCTGCTCTATCGACTATGTCCCACTTGATCGAGGCAGGCGAATACAATCGTGTCTTAATTGTGTCTAGTGAGGTTGGTAGTTTAGGGCTCAATCCTAAGCAAAAAGAAAGTTTTGAACTCTTTAGTGATGGGGCGGCAGCCTTTATTTTCCAAAAAAGCCATCAGGAAAAAGGGGTCATTGCTAGTCTCCAACGTACTTGGTCAGAAGGAGCACACGATACGGAGATTCGTGGAGGTCTGACTTCTTTTCAACCAAAAGAGTACTCTGAAGCGACTAAGACCAACTATATGTTTGATATGAAAGGTAAGAAAATTCTCCTCTTATCTGCTCGTAAAATTCCAGTCATGTTTGAAGAGTTTCAAGAAAAAATGCAGCTAGCATTGTCAGATGTGGACTATATTATTCCCCATCAAGCAAGTCGTGCCCTTCCTTTAGTTATGGAAAAACTAGGTGTTGCGGAGGAACAATATCTCAATCTTGTCACTGATTATGGAAATATGGTGTCAGTATCTGTACCGTTTGGCTTGGCTTATTCATTAGAACAAGGGCTTGTTAAGGAGGGAGATGTCATCTATCTTATGGGAACTGCAGCCGGTATGACGGTCAATATGTTGGCTCTCAAACTGTAATACGCATATGAGATCATAATGGTTGAAACTTTAGCAAGAGTAAATTGTTGCCATCTAGCTATGAACTGATGTATACTAGTGGAAACATCTATTAATTAGGTGGTTAGGGGGAAGGTTAAAAGAAAGGGGATGTATGAAATATAGAAAATTTCAATTATTGATGTCCAAGTATGGCTTTAGTCTTTCGATTATGCTACTTGAACTGTGTCTTGTTTTTGGTCTCTTTCTCTATTTAGGGCGCATGGCCCCTATTCTATGGGTAATTGTCTTAATTTTTATGAGTATGGCGACTATTGTCGCAATTGTCAATCGTTCAATGGCGCCTGAAAGTAAAGTAATGTGGTTAGTGGTAACTTTTGTTCCTGTCATCGGGCCCTTGCTCTATCTGATGTTTGGTGAAAGGCGATTGTCCAAAAAAGAAATCAAGCAGTTGGACAAACTTGGTTCCATGCATTTTCGGGAGGATAACAGTAAAGCTCTCCGCCAGAAATTGAAGGAAGATGATAAGGCGGCTTACGGAGTTATCAAATCTTTGCTAAGTATGGATAGCAATGCCGATGTCTATGATCGAACAGATTCACAATTCTTTTCTTCGGGTGAAAGCATGTGGCAATATATGTTGGAAGACCTCAAGAAAGCTGAGAAATTTATCTTTCTAGAGTACTATATTGTCGAAGAAGGTCTGATGTGGAATAGCATACTAGATATACTAGAGCAAAAGGCAGCTCAGGGTGTAGAGGTCAAGATGCTCTATGATGATATCGGTTGTATGGCGACTTTACCTGGAGACTATACTGTTCAGCTTCGTAGTCGAGGAATTGAAGCCCATAAGTTTAACAAGGTGATTCCTCGTTTGACGGTAGCTTACAACAATCGGGACCATCGTAAAATCCTTGTTATAGATGGTCAGGTAGCTTATACAGGAGGCATTAACTTAGCCGATGAGTATATCAACCATGTAGAACGCTTTGGTTATTGGAAGGATAGTGGGATTCGCATAGATGGTCCTGGTGTCAAGGCTCTAACCCGTCTCTTTTTGATGACTTGGTACATCAATCGTGGGGAAATCAGCGATTTTGATCAGTATCACTTGGAAAATCAGCCTTGTTCTGGCCAAGGGCTCTGCATTCCTTACGGTAGTGGGCCCAAGCCCATCTTCCGTACCCAAGTAGGGAAAAAAGTCTATCAAAGTTTGATTAATCAGGCTACTGATTCAGTCTACATCACAACACCCTATTTGATTATTGACTATGATTTAACTGAGAGTATTAAAAACGCGGCCATGAGGGGTGTTGATGTTCGCATCGTGACTCCTTTCATTCCAGATAAAAAATTAATCCAACTCATTACAAGAGGGGCCTATCCGGATTTGTTGTCAGCAGGAGTAAGGATTTTTGAGTATAGTCCAGGCTTCATCCACAGTAAACAAATCTTAGTGGATAAGGACTTTGCTGTAGTTGGAACGATTAATTTAGATTATAGAAGTTTACTTCATCACTATGAAGATGCAGTTTTGCTATATAAAACGGCATCAATCACAGAGATTCAAAAAGACTTTCAGGAGATTTTTTCAGTATCTCAAGAAATTTTCCCTCATACGATAAAAAATAGCTGGTATCAGAAATTGATTAAGGAAATTGCCCAGTTATTCGCCCCTATCTTATAAGAAATCTAGGACTTAGGATACAACCCAGTCCTATTTTTCTTGCCTTTTACGAATAAGAAGATATAGGAGGAACGATGCTGACTCAGAAAGAATTGGATTATATCATGTCATTTAAACAGACGCATTTACACCGATTTCGGGAAATTGAAACCTTTGTGAAACTATGCAAAAAATCGCTCAAACAGCCATCGCAAGCTGACAATTTTAGGTCTTTTTGATATACTAAGACAGATAAATTGAATAGGAGAAACGATATGGCTGTATATGGCAGAATCGAAGAAGTATCCGAAACGATACAGAGTAATGAAATTGAAAATAGACTGGATAGGAAGCTTGAATCTCATGTAGAAAAAGAAGAACAGGTAGCTTTCCCGTTTTTCAGACTCATCATTGGAAGTACGATTGCAACGGTTTTTTCTGTGGTGATACCTTTACTTTTAGATATGGTAGGTCCCTCTCAGGCGCAGGATTTGTATATAGGGTGGGCTTTACATCAGGGAGGACAGCTTTACAGTAGCTATTATGCAAGTCAAGGTCTTCTTTATTACTTACTACTTTATATTACCCAAGGAGGCATCCTTTTTGCCTTGGTAGAATGGCTAGCCCTCTTAGGAGGAGGTTATTTCCTCTTTTCTTCAACCGACTATCTGACGGGACAAAGGGAACAAGCCAAACAACTCCTAACCATATTTTATATCTTGGTGTCTGGTCTTGGTTTTGGAGGAGGTTATGCTACTATCTTAGCTCTGCCATTCCTGTTTGCAGGATTTTCATTTATAGCAGCTTATCTATCAAATCCTAATCATGACAAGGGATTTCTACGTCTGGGGATCTTTTTGGGCCCATCATTTTTCATAGAGCCTCTTACAAGTCTTCTCTTTGCTGTAGTAGTAACGATTGGTTTATTTGTCTTTAATGTTGGGCATGGTCGTTTTGTCCATGGAGTTTATCAGTTTTTTGCAGCGGCACTTGGTTTTTCTCTCATCTTTTACCCAGTAGGCTACTATGTGCTTACTTCAGGTGGTTTTGGAGAAGCTATAGGAAGTCTTTTGTATCCGATTGATTCCCTTCAGGTCTTTACCAATCCTCAACTAATGGATAATGTTGTATTCTATGGTTTGTTGACCTTTGGTTTAGGAGCTCTCTTCCTTGTTTTTCTAGGATTGTTCCAATCAAAGGCATCAAGATTATATGTTATTTCAGTACCAGCTAGTTTTGCTTTCTTATTTGTATTAGCCTTGTTGCTTTTTTCTCAAGAACCTCTTCACGGTTCGCGTTTGATTCTAATCCTTCCATTTTTACTCCTTCTTTTGATGACCAGTATTCGTGGGAAACATTCAGCTAGAGGAGCTCGTCGTCGGAGAAGAGAAGATGTTCCTACTTTATGGAAAAAATTCATGAAAGGAAATCTCTACTTACCGATCCTAGTGGTGGTTTATCTGATTGCAATTCCTTTTGTAGCTCGTTTTGTCTTGCATCCAGCTTCTTATAGAGAACAACATCAAGTAGTAGACAGAGTCAAACAAGAGACGAGTGAGGGAGACCAAATTTATATTTGGGATTCACATGTTCAGATGTATAAAGAAAGCCAGCGTTTGGCTGGATCCATGTTCCCATCACCTCTTCTTTACACGAGTACAGAAGAAAACAAAACTACCTTGATTCATGACTTGAAAGAAAACCAACCTAAGATGATTGTGGTAAACGACAAGGTGGCTCTCTGGTCTGAGGCGGAGACACTCTTAAAAGAAAATTACCAACAAGTAAAGACTGATTACTCAGAGTTTAAAGTCTATAAAATTAAATAACTAAATCAATATCTTGTGTATTTTTAAAAAAATTATGATTTTTAACACAAGATATTGATTTTTCTTTTTAGAGTGGTATAATACTTTTTAGAAAGAACATTTTAGAAAAGAGCATGCATATGATTGCACTAGAAGAAAAAGTTACAATTTTGCCAACTCTCTTCGTCGAGAAACGAGATGGGAGACGTGTTGTATTTGATGTGGATAAGATTGACAAGGCTCTCCACAAGGCGGCTGATAAGGTTATGGATGTGACACCCTTGGTCGAAAAACGCCTCAATGCTCTGACTGAGCGTATTGTCACAGAAATTCATAGTCGTTTTCCACAGGGGGTTAAGATTTATGAAATCCAAAATATCGTAGAACATGAACTCCTTGAAGCCAAAGAATATGCGCTAGCTGAGGAGTATATTACTTATCGGACACAGAGGGATTTTGAGCGCTCAAAAGCGACGGATATCAACTTTAGTATCCACAAACTTCTCAACAAAGACCAGGCAGTTGTCAATGAAAATGCTAATAAAGACAGCGATGTCTTTAATACCCAGCGTGATTTGACAGCGGGCATCGTTGGAAAATCAATCGGACTGCAAATGCTTCCTAAGCACGTAGCCAATGCCCACCAAAAAGGGGATATCCACTATCATGATTTGGATTATAGCCCCTACACACCTATGACCAACTGCTGTTTGATTGATTTTAAAGGTATGTTGGAAAATGGTTTTAAGATTGGGAATGCAGAGGTAGAAAGTCCTAAGTCTATCCAGACTGCAACAGCTCAGATTTCCCAAATCATTGCCAACGTTGCTTCTAGCCAGTATGGAGGCTGTTCAGCTGACCGTATCGATGAAGTCTTGGCTCCTTATGCAGAGAAGAATTATCAAAAACACCTCAAGGATGCGGAAGAGTGGGTTTTACCTGATAAACGAGAAGATTATGCATGGAAGAAAACCCAAAAAGACATCTACGATGCCATGCAATCTCTTGAGTATGAAATTAACACCCTCTTCACTTCAAATGGACAAACACCTTTTACTTCGCTCGGTTTTGGTTTAGGAACTAGTCGTTTCGAACGGGAAATTCAAAAAACTATCTTGACCATCCGAATCAAGGGGCTTGGTTCGGAGCATCGTACAGCCATCTTCCCTAAGCTCATCTTTACGCTTAAAAGAGGCCTTAACTTGGAAGAAGGGACTCCCAACTACGACATTAAGCAGTTGGCTCTTGAGTGCGCAACTAAACGGATGTATCCGGATGTCTTGTCCTATGATAAGATTATCGAGTTGACTGGTTCTTTCAAGGTTCCTATGGGCTGTCGTTCTTTTCTTCAAGGATGGAAGGATGAAAATGGTGTCGAGGTCAATTCAGGTCGCATGAATCTGGGCGTTGTGACGGTTAACCTGCCTCGTATTGCTCTTGAGTCTGAAGGTGATATGAATAAGTTCTGGGAAATCTTCAACGAGCGAATGAACATTGCGGAAGATGCTCTGGTTTATCGTGTCGAACGGACCAAGGAAGCGACACCAGCCAATGCTCCTATCCTTTATCAATACGGTGCTTTTGGCCATCGTCTAGGTAAAGAAGAAAATGTTGACCAGCTCTTTAAGAATCGTCGTGCGACAGTTTCGCTGGGTTACATCGGTTTGTACGAAGTAGCGACAGTTTTCTTTGGAAATAGCTGGGAACACAATCTAGAAGCTAAGGAATTTACGCTGGATATCATTCGCGATATGAAACGCCGTGTAGAAGAGTGGTCTGACCAATATGGCTACCATTTCTCTATCTACTCAACACCATCTGAAAGTTTGACAGACCGTTTCTGCCGACTAGATACAGAGAAGTTTGGTTCTATTCCTGATATTACAGACAAGGAATACTACACTAACTCTTTCCACTACGATGTTCGTAAAAATCCAACACCATTTGAAAAAATAGACTTTGAGAAAGTCTATCCAGAAGCAGGTGCGTCAGGTGGTTTCATCCATTATTGTGAGTATCCAGTCCTTCAGCAAAATCCTAAGGCTCTGGAAGCTGTTTGGGATTATGCCTATGACCGTGTGGGCTATCTTGGGACCAATACTCCAATAGACCGTTGCTACAAGTGTGACTTTGAAGGGGATTTTGAACCAACTGAAAGAGGATTTGCTTGTCCAAACTGTGGCAATAGCGACCCTAAAACAGTAGACGTTGTTAAACGGACTTGTGGCTATCTTGGCAATCCTCAAGCAAGACCTATGGTCAATGGCCGTCACAAGGAAATCGCTGCGCGTGTTAAACACATGAATGGTTCAACGATTAAAATAGCTGGCCATCAAGTAACAAATTAGAAAGAAATGAAATGGGAAAATATCAATTAGACGATAAGTGGCGTGCACAAGTGACCCGTTATCACGAGAAACATTCTAAAGGTGGAGCTGGTAAGAAAGAACGCTTGCTCAGCCTCAGAGAACAATTTTTAAACAAGAACAAGCAAAAATAAAAGTGAGAGTCAGCTCTCGCTTTTCTCATAGTGGGAGGTAAGGATGGAACTACGTAGACCAAGACTAGCAGATAAGAAAGCTATTATAGACATGATGGAGGAATTTGAAAAATATCAGTCGCCTCACGATGGGGGCTTTTGGGATACAGAGAACTTTGTGTATGAAGAGTGGTTGGAAACAAATATGCAAAAAGAGATGGGAATAAACTTGCCTGAAAATCGTGTTCCTTCTATTCAATTTGTATCATTTGATGATGTAGGTCCTGCTCTAGGATTTTTGAATCTGCGATTGAGACTGAATGAGGGTTTACTGAATTATGCTGGCCACATTGGATACTCCATCCGTCCATCTCAAAGAGGCAAAGGATATGCTAAGGAAACTCTCCGTCAGGGCTTGCAAGTTGCTAAGGAAAAGAACATCAAGAAAGCTCTTGTGACTTGTAGCGTGAATAATCCTGCTAGCAGAGCAGTCATTCTAGCAAATGGAGGTCTCATTGAGGATGTTCGTAATGGAGTCGAGCGTTATTGGATAGAGGTAGCGAATGAATAATCCAAAACCACAAGAATGGAAAAGTGAAGAGCTCAGTCAAGGCCGTATCATCGACTACAAGGCCTTTAACTTTGTAGATGGAGAGGGTGTGCGTAACTCTCTCTATGTATCAGGTTGCATGTTTCATTGTGAGGGATGTTATAATGTTGCGACTTGGTCTTTTAATGCTGGCATTCCCTATACAGCAGAATTAGAAGAACAAATCATGGCAGATCTTGCTCAACCTTATGTTCAAGGCTTGACCTTGCTGGGAGGAGAACCCTTTCTCAATACGGGTATTCTCTTGCCACTCGTTAAACGCATCCGAAAGGAATTGCCAGGTAAAGACATCTGGTCCTGGACGGGCTACACCTGGGAAGAAATGATGCTGGAGACACCAGATAAACTGGAACTCTTATCACTGATTGATATTCTGGTCGATGGACGGTATGATAGAACTAAAAGAAATCTTATGCTTCAGTTTCGAGGTTCTTCCAATCAACGAATTATCGATGTGCAAAAATCTCTCAAAAGTGGGCAAGTAGTGATTTGGGATAAGCTTAATGACGGAAAAGAAAGCTATGAACAGGTGAAGAGAGAGTAACTTTCTTCCATAAAATACTTAAATAAATGACCCGCCAAAAAAGAAAACAGTTTCATTGTAAAAAAACGAAAAAACAGCAACAAATCCCTTGCAATCGCAGGGGCTTTGTGTTATTCTATTATGGTGCTGTAAATTACAGCCTTAGCTTTGATGCAAGAGGTTGCGACACGCTCGGTTGCATTGCCACGCAACACCGCGTCGGTTTTCTTGTGGAGCTAGCCTATTATCTTAAATAGACGAAAAGGAGAAAAAGATGGCAAACAAAAAAATCCGTATCCGTTTGAAAGCTTACGAACACCGTACGCTTGATACTGCGGCTGCAAAAATCGTAGAATCAGCTACTCGTACAGGTGCACAAGTTGCGGGTCCAATTCCACTTCCAACTGAACGTAGCCTCTACACAATCATTCGTGCGACTCACAAATATAAAGACTCTCGCGAACAATTCGAAATGCGTACACACAAACGTTTGATCGATATCGTTAATCCAACTCAAAAAACAGTTGATGCTTTGATGAAATTGGATCTTCCAAGTGGTGTAAACGTAGAAATCAAACTTTAATCTAAAGCTTGATACCTTGAGCATAAAAAACGCTCGTTAAAAACTTTTTGAATAAAAAATATAGAAAAGGAACTATTTTCTCATGACAAAAGGAATCTTAGGGAAAAAAGTGGGAATGACTCAAATCTTCACTGAAGCTGGCGAATTGATCCCTGTAACAGTTATTGAAGCAACTCCAAACGTTGTTCTTCAAGTTAAAACTGTTGAAACAGACGGATACAACGCTATCCAAGTTGGTTTCGATGACAAACGCGAAGTATTGAGCAACAAACCTGCTAAAGGACATGTAGCGAAAGCTAACACGGCTCCTAAGCGCTTCATTCGTGAATTCAAAAACGTTGAAGGCTTGGAAGTTGGTGCTGAAATCACAGTTGAAACATTCGCAGCTGGAGACGTTGTTGACGTAACTGGTACTTCTAAAGGTAAAGGTTTCCAAGGTGTTATCAAACGCCACGGACAATCACGTGGACCAATGGCTCACGGTTCTCGTTACCACCGTCGTCCAGGTTCTATGGGACCTGTTGCACCTAACCGCGTATTCAAAGGTAAAAACCTTGCAGGACGTATGGGAGGCGACCGCGTAACAATTCAAAACCTTGAAGTTGTACAAGTTGTTCCAGAAAAGAACGTTATCCTTATCAAAGGTAACGTACCAGGTGCTAAGAAATCTCTTATCACTATCAAGTCAGCAGTTAAAGCTGGTAAATAATAAGGAAAGGGGAATACAGTCAAAATGGCAAATGTAACATTATTCGACCAAACTGGTAAACAAGCGGGCGAAGTTGTTCTTAACGATGCAATCTTTGGTATCGAACCAAATGAATCTGTTGTGTTTGATGTGATCATCAGCCAACGTGCTAGCCTTCGTCAAGGAACTCACGCAGTTAAAAACCGCTCAGCTGTTTCAGGTGGCGGACGCAAACCATGGCGTCAAAAAGGAACTGGACGTGCTCGTCAAGGTTCTATCCGCTCTCCACAATGGCGTGGTGGTGGAATCGTCTTCGGACCAACTCCACGTAGCTATGCGTACAAACTTCCTCAAAAAGTTCGTCGCCTTGCACTTAAATCTGTTTACTCAGAAAAAGTTGCTGAAAATAAATTTGTAGCCGTTGATTCTCTTGAATTTACAGCTCCAAAAACTGCTGAATTTGCAAAAGTTCTTGCAGCTTTGAGCATCGATTCTAAAGTCCTTGTTATTCTTGAAGAAGGAAACGAATTCGCAGCTCTCTCAGCTCGTAACCTTCCAAACGTGAAAGTTGCGACTGCTACAACTGCAAGTGTTCTTGACATCGCAAATAGTGACAAACTTCTTGTTACTCAAGCAGCTATCTCTAAAATCGAGGAGGTTCTTGCATAATGAATTTGTATGATGTTATCAAAAAACCTGTAATCACTGAAAGCTCAATGGCTCAACTTGAAGCAGGAAAATATGTATTTGAAGTTGACACTCGTGCACACAAACTTTTGATCAAGCAAGCTGTTGAAGCTGCTTTCGAAGGTGTTAAAGTTGCTAATGTTAACACAATCAACGTAAAACCAAAAGCTAAACGTGTTGGACGTTACACTGGTTTTACTAACAAAACTAAAAAAGCTATCATCACACTTACAGCTGATTCTAAAGCAATCGAGTTGTTTGCTGCTGAAGCTGAATAATCTAAGGAGGAAATATCGTGGGAATTCGTGTTTATAAACCAACAACAAACGGTCGCCGTAATATGACTTCTTTGGATTTCGCTGAAATCACAACAAGCACTCCTGAAAAATCATTGCTTGTTGCATTGAAGAGCAAGGCTGGTCGTAACAACAACGGTCGTATCACAGTTCGTCACCAAGGTGGTGGACACAAACGTTTCTACCGTTTGGTTGACTTCAAACGTAACAAAGACAACGTTGAAGCAGTTGTTAAAACAATCGAGTACGATCCAAACCGTTCTGCAAACATCGCTCTTGTACACTACACTGACGGTGTGAAAGCATACATCATCGCTCCAAAAGGTCTTGAAGTTGGTCAACGTATCGTTTCAGGTCCAGAAGCAGATATCAAAGTCGGAAACGCTCTTCCACTTGCTAATATCCCAGTTGGTACTTTGATCCACAACATCGAGTTGAAACCAGGTCGTGGTGGTGAATTGGTACGTGCTGCTGGTGCATCTGCTCAAGTATTGGGTTCTGAAGGTAAATACGTTCTTGTTCGTCTTCAATCAGGTGAAGTTCGTATGATTCTTGGAACTTGCCGTGCTACAGTTGGTGTTGTCGGAAACGAACAACATGGACTTGTAAACCTTGGTAAAGCAGGACGTAGCCGTTGGAAAGGTATCCGCCCAACAGTTCGTGGTTCTGTAATGAACCCTAACGATCACCCACACGGTGGTGGTGAAGGTAAAGCACCAGTTGGTCGTAAAGCACCATCTACTCCATGGGGCAAACCTGCTCTTGGTCTTAAAACTCGTAACAAGAAAGCGAAATCTGACAAACTTATCGTTCGTCGTCGCAACGAGAAATAATATTAAACTAGTCGCTTAAGCAACTAGTAAATCCGCCAGCTCGGTAGCGCTCCATAGGAGCGCAAGCCGTTGTGGTACAACATTTAAAGGAGAAAATATAAAAATGGGACGCAGTCTTAAAAAAGGACCTTTCGTCGATGAGCATTTGATGAAAAAAGTTGAAGCTCAAGCTAACGACGAAAAGAAAAAAGTTATTAAAACTTGGTCACGTCGTTCAACGATCTTCCCAAGTTTCATTGGTTACACTATTGCAGTTTATGACGGACGTAAACATGTACCTGTTTACATCCAAGAAGACATGGTAGGTCACAAACTTGGTGAATTTGCACCAACTCGTACTTACAAAGGTCACGCTGCAGACGACAAGAAAACACGTAGAAAATAAGGAGAACATAAATGGCAGAAATTACTTCAGCTAAAGCAATGGCTCGTACAGTACGTGTTTCACCTCGTAAATCACGTCTTGTTCTTGATAACATCCGTGGTAAAAGCGTAGCCGATGCAATCGCAATCTTGACATTCACTCCAAACAAAGCTGCTGAAATCATCTTGAAAGTTTTGAACTCAGCTGTAGCTAACGCTGAAAACAACTTTGGTTTGGATAAAGCTAACTTGGTAGTATCTGAAGCATTCGCAAACGAAGGACCAACTATGAAACGTTTCCGTCCACGTGCGAAAGGTTCAGCTTCACCAATCAACAAACGTACAGCTCACATCACTGTAGCTGTTGCAGAAAAATAAGGAGGTAAAATCGTGGGTCAAAAAGTACATCCAATTGGTATGCGTGTCGGCATCATCCGTGATTGGGATGCCAAATGGTATGCTGAAAAAGAATACGCGGATTACCTTCATGAAGATCTTGCAATCCGTAAATTCGTTCAAAAAGAACTTGCTGACGCAGCAGTTTCAACTATCGAAATCGAACGCGCAGTAAACAAAGTTAACGTTTCACTTCACACTGCTAAACCAGGTATGGTTATCGGTAAAGGTGGTGCTAACGTTGATGCACTCCGTGCAAAACTTAACAAATTGACTGGAAAACAAGTACACATCAACATCATCGAAATCAAACAACCTGATTTGGATGCTCACCTTGTAGGTGAAGGTATTGCTCGTCAATTGGAGCAACGTGTTGCTTTCCGTCGTGCACAAAAACAAGCAATCCAACGTGCAATGCGTGCTGGAGCTAAAGGAATCAAAACTCAAGTATCAGGTCGTTTGAACGGTGCAGATATCGCCCGTGCTGAAGGATACTCTGAAGGAACTGTTCCACTTCACACACTTCGTGCAGATATCGATTACGCTTGGGAAGAAGCAGATACTACATACGGTAAACTTGGTGTTAAAGTATGGATCTACCGTGGTGAAGTTCTTCCAGCTCGCAAAAACACTAAAGGAGGTAAATAACCAATGTTAGTACCTAAACGTGTTAAACACCGTCGTGAATTCCGTGGAAAAATGCGCGGTGAAGCAAAAGGTGGAAAAGAAGTAGCATTCGGTGAATACGGTCTTCAAGCTACAACTAGCCACTGGATCACTAACCGCCAAATCGAAGCTGCTCGTATCGCCATGACTCGTTACATGAAACGTGGTGGTAAAGTTTGGATTAAAATCTTCCCACACAAATCATACACTGCTAAAGCTATCGGTGTGCGTATGGGATCTGGTAAAGGGGCACCTGAAGGTTGGGTAGCACCAGTTAAACGTGGTAAAGTGATGTTCGAAATCGCTGGTGTATCTGAAGAGATCGCTCGCGAAGCGCTTCGTCTTGCTAGCCACAAATTGCCAGTTAAATGTAAATTCGTAAAACGTGAAGCAGAATAAGGAGAAGGCATGAAACTTAATGAAGTAAAAGAATTTGTTAAAGAACTTCGTGGTCTTTCTCAAGAAGAACTCGCGAAGCGCGAAAACGAATTGAAAAAAGAATTGTTTGAACTTCGTTTCCAAGCTGCTACTGGTCAATTGGAACAAACAGCTCGCTTGAAAGAAGTTAAAAAACAAATCGCTCGTATCAAAACAGTTCAATCTGAAGCGAAATAATAGACTAGGGAAGGAGAAATTTCAATGGAACGCAATAATCGTAAAGTTCTTGTTGGACGTGTTGTATCTGACAAAATGGACAAGACAATCACAGTTGTAGTTGAAACAAAACGTAACCACCCAGTCTATGGTAAACGTATTAACTACTCTAAAAAATACAAAGCTCATGATGAAAACAATGTTGCCAAAGAAGGCGATATCGTACGTATCATGGAAACTCGTCCGCTTTCAGCTACAAAACGTTTCCGTCTTGTAGAAGTTGTTGAAGAAGCGGTCATCATCTAATCAAACCTGAAAGGAGAAAACTGAAATGATTCAAACAGAAACTCGTTTGAAAGTCGCAGACAACAGCGGTGCTCGCGAAATCTTGACTATCAAAGTTCTTGGTGGTTCAGGACGTAAATTTGCAAACATCGGTGATGTTATCGTGGCATCTGTAAAACAAGCTACTCCTGGTGGTGCGGTTAAAAAAGGTGACGTTGTTAAAGCAGTTATCGTTCGTACTAAATCAGGTGCTCGTCGTGCTGATGGTTCATACATCAAATTTGACGAAAACGCAGCAGTTATCATCCGTGAAGATAAAACTCCTCGCGGAACACGTATCTTTGGTCCAGTTGCACGTGAATTGCGTGAAGGTGGCTTCATGAAGATCGTGTCACTTGCTCCAGAAGTACTTTAACTTTTAGAAACAAACTAGTCCCCTGGATTTACCTCCAGGGTGCCCTTATGGGCGTAAGAAAAATTAAGGAGAAACCTAATGTTTGTAAAAAAAGGCGACAAAGTTCGCGTAATCGCTGGTAAAGATAAGGGAACAGAAGCTGTTGTCCTTACTGCCCTTCCAAAAGTAAACAAAGTTATCGTTGAAGGTGTTAACATCGTTAAGAAACACCAACGTCCAACTAACGAGCTTCCTCAAGGTGGGATCATCGAAAAAGAAGCAGCTATCCACGTATCAAACGTTCAAGTTTTGGACAAAAATGGTGTAGCTGGTCGTGTTGGTTACAAATTTGTAGACGGTAAAAAAGTTCGCTACAACAAAAAATCAGGCGAAGTGCTTGATTAATCACGAAGGAAAGGAGAAGTATAATGGCAAATCGTTTAAAAGAAAAATATCTTAATGAAGTAGTTCCTGCTTTGACAGAACAATTCAACTACTCATCAGTGATGGCTGTGCCAAAAGTAGATAAGATCGTTTTGAACATGGGTGTTGGTGAAGCTGTATCAAACGCTAAAAGCCTTGAAAAAGCTGCTGAAGAATTGGCACTTATCTCAGGTCAAAAACCACTTATCACTAAAGCTAAAAAATCAATCGCCGGCTTCCGTCTTCGTGAAGGTGTTGCGATCGGTGCAAAAGTTACCCTTCGTGGTGAACGTATGTACGAATTCTTGGATAAATTGGTTTCAGTTTCACTTCCACGTGTACGTGACTTCCACGGTGTTCCAACAAAATCATTTGATGGACGCGGAAACTACACACTTGGTGTGAAAGAACAATTGATCTTCCCAGAAATCAACTTCGATGACGTTGACAAAACTCGTGGTCTTGACATCGTTATCGTAACAACTGCTAATACTGACGAAGAGTCACGTGCATTGCTTACAGGCCTTGGAATGCCTTTTGCAAAATAATATAGGAGGTAAATCTAATGGCTAAAAAATCAATGATTGCTAAGAACAAACGTCCAGCGAAGTTCTCTACTCAAGCTTATACTCGTTGTGAAAAATGTGGTCGTCCACATTCAGTTTACCGCAAATTTAAACTTTGCCGTGTTTGCTTCCGTGAATTAGCTTACAAAGGACAAATTCCTGGTGTAACAAAAGCATCTTGGTAATATCATGATGCAAAGAGCGTAACAACCACAGCAAAAATAGGAAATTTGGTGTAGGAGCGATGCTCCAAAACAAATTTATCTTTTTTGCCCAGGTTGTAGCTCGTGTTCAAATAAGAGTTTTCTCATTTGAATGTATCAATACTATCTGAGCCTAGCTCAATCATTAACTAGCAAGTGCAACTTGCAAACTACTAGTAAGAGGAGAAAAACAAAATGGTTATGACTGACCCAATCGCAGACTTCCTAACTCGTATTCGTAACGCTAACCAAGCAAAACACGAAGTACTTGAAGTACCTGCATCAAATATCAAAAAAGGGATTGCTGAAATCCTTAAACGCGAAGGTTTTGTAAAAAACGTTGAAATCATCGAAGATGACAAACAAGGCATCATCCGTGTATTCCTTAAATACGGACCAAACGGTGAAAAAGTTATCACTAACTTGAAACGTGTTTCTAAACCAGGACTTCGTGTCTACAAAAAACGTGAAGACCTTCCAAAAGTTCTTAACGGACTTGGAATTGCTATCCTTTCAACTTCTGAAGGTTTGCTTACTGATAAAGAAGCACGCCAAAAGAATGTTGGTGGTGAGGTTATCGCTTACGTTTGGTAATTGATGATGTGAGAGCGTTAAAAGAATGCAGTGAAAATAGGAAGTTTGCAGCAGGAGCGATGCTCCAAGACAAACTTATCTTTTTCACCAAATTCTTAGCTCGAACTCAAATCAAGATACAAAGCTCGTTAGAGCGTGTTCAGTTCAGCTCTTGAACTAAATAAGTATCTGAACCCCGTGAAAACTGGCCGTTCTGGCCTGACAATCTAACAGGAGAATTAAAAACATGTCACGTATTGGTAATAAAGTTATCGTGTTGCCTGCTGGTGTAGAAATCACTAATAATGACAACGTTGTAACTGTAAAAGGACCTAAAGGAGAACTTACTCGTGAGTTCTCAAAAGATATTGAAATCCGTGTGGAAGGTACTGAAGTAACTCTTCACCGTCCAAACGATTCAAAAGAAATGAAAACTATCCACGGAACTACTCGTGCCCTTTTGAACAACATGGTTGTTGGTGTATCAGAAGGATTCAAGAAAGAACTTGAAATGCGCGGGGTTGGTTACCGTGCACAACTTCAAGGATCTAAACTTGTTTTGGCTGTTGGTAAATCTCATCCAGACGAAGTTGAAGCTCCAGAAGGAATTACTTTTGAGCTTCCAAACCCAACAACAATCGTTGTTAGCGGAATTTCAAAAGAAGTAGTTGGTCAAACAGCTGCTTACGTACGTAGCCTTCGTTCACCAGAGCCATATAAAGGTAAAGGTATCCGTTACGTTGGTGAATTCGTTCGCCGTAAAGAAGGTAAAACAGGTAAATAATGTTGAGTGGTTGATTCTCAACCACCAACCTATTTTCCAACTTTGTGCATAGCACACGATTTAAAACTAAAGAGGTGAAAACTGTGATTTCAAAACCAGATAAAAACAAACTCCGCCAAAAACGCCACCGTCGCGTTCGCGGAAAACTCTCTGGAACTGCTGATCGCCCACGTTTGAACGTATTCCGTTCTAATACAGGCATCTACGCTCAAGTGATTGATGACGTAGCGGGTGTAACGCTCGCAAGTGCTTCAACTCTTGACAAAGAAGTTTCAAAAGGAACTAAAACTGAACAAGCCGTTGCTGTCGGTAAACTCGTTGCAGAACGTGCAAACGCTAAAGGTATTTCAGAAGTGGTGTTCGACCGCGGTGGATATCTATATCACGGACGTGTGAAAGCTTTGGCTGATGCAGCTCGTGAAAACGGATTGAAATTCTAATAGGAGGACACTAGAAAATGGCATTTAAAGACAATGCAGTTGAATTAGAAGAACGCGTAGTTGCTGTCAACCGTGTTACAAAAGTTGTTAAAGGTGGACGTCGTCTTCGTTTCGCAGCTCTTGTTGTTGTTGGTGACCACAATGGTCGCGTAGGATTTGGTACTGGTAAAGCTCAAGAAGTTCCAGAAGCAATCCGTAAAGCAGTAGATGATGCTAAGAAAAACTTGATCGAAGTTCCTATGGTTGGAACAACAATCCCCCACGAAGTTCTTTCAGAATTCGGTGGAGCTAAAGTATTGTTGAAACCTGCTGTAGAAGGTTCTGGAGTTGCCGCTGGAGGTGCAGTTCGTGCCGTTGTGGAATTGGCAGGTGTGGCAGATATTACATCTAAATCACTTGGTTCTAACACTCCAATCAACATTGTTCGTGCAACTGTTGAAGGTTTGAAACAATTGAAACGCGCTGAAGAAGTTGCTGCCCTTCGTGGTATTTCAGTTTCTGATTTGGCATAAGAAAGGGGATAAAATGGCTCAAATTAAAATTACTTTGACTAAGTCTCCAATCGGACGCATTCCATCACAACGTAAAACTGTTGTAGCACTTGGACTTGGCAAATTGAACAGCTCTGTTATTAAAGAAGATAACGCTGCTATCCGTGGTATGATCACTGCAGTATCTCACTTGGTAACAGTTGAAGAAGTAAACTAATGAATTTTTAGGGGATGTGCACTATACCATCCCCTAAAACTAGATATAGTCATCTATAATGACGTCGTATAGGCGAGTTGATGGGGGAGACAACCTTTTCTCCCTTATCGGCGCTAGCATTTTACAAAAGAGGAGAAAATAAAAATGAAACTTCATGAATTGAAACCTGCAGAAGGTTCTCGTAAAGTACGTAACCGCGTTGGTCGTGGTACTTCATCAGGTAACGGTAAAACATCTGGTCGTGGTCAAAAAGGTCAAAAAGCTCGTAGCGGTGGCGGAGTTCGCCTTGGTTTTGAAGGTGGACAAACTCCATTGTTCCGTCGTCTTCCAAAACGTGGATTCACTAACATCAACGCTAAAGAATACGCAATTGTGAACCTTGACCAATTGAACGTCTTTGAAGATGGTGCTGAAGTTACTCCAGTTGTTCTTATCGAAGCAGGAATTGTTAAAGCTGAAAAATCAGGTATTAAAATTCTTGGTAACGGTGAGTTGACTAAGAAATTGACTGTGAAAGCAGCTAAATTCTCTAAATCAGCTGAAGAAGCTATCACTGCTAAAGGTGGTTCAGTAGAAGTCATCTAAGAGAGGTGACCTATGTTTTTTAAATTATTAAGAGAAGCTCTTAAAGTCAAGCAAGTTCGATCAAAAATTTTATTTACAATTTTTATCGTTTTGGTCTTTCGTATCGGAACTAGCATTACAGTTCCTGGTGTGAATGCCAATAGCTTGAATGCTTTAAGTGGATTATCCTTCTTAAACATGTTGAGCTTGGTCTCAGGGAATGCCATGAAAAACTTCTCAGTTTTTGCTCTTGGTGTTAGTCCCTACATTACGGCCTCTATCGTAGTCCAACTCTTGCAAATGGATATTTTACCTAAATTTGTAGAGTGGGGTAAACAAGGGGAAGTAGGTCGAAGAAAATTAAATCAAGCTACTCGTTATATTGCTCTTGTTCTAGCCTTTGTGCAATCTATCGGGATTACAGCTGGTTTTAATACTTTGGCTGGAGCTCAATTGTTGAAAACAGCTCTTACACCACAAGTCTTTATCATGATTGGTATCATCTTAACAGCTGGTAGCATGATTGTGACGTGGTTGGGAGAGCAAATTACAGATAAGGGATACGGAAATGGTGTTTCTATGATTATCTTTGCCGGGATTGTTGCCTCAATTCCAGAGATGATTCAGGGCATCTATGTGGACTACTTTGTGAACGTCCCAAGTAGCCGTATCAACTCATCTATCATTTTCGTAATCATTTTGATTATTACTGTATTGCTGATCATTTATTTTACAACTTATGTTCAACAAGCAGAATACAAAATTCCAATCCAATATACTAAGGTTGCACAAGGTGCTCCATCTAGCTCTTACCTTCCTTTGAAGGTAAACCCTGCTGGAGTTATCCCTGTTATCTTTGCAAGTTCGATTACTGCAGCGCCTGCGGCTATTCTTCAGTTTTTGAGCGCTACAGGTCATGATTGGGCTTGGGTGAGAACAGCACAAGAAATGCTGGCAACAACTTCACCAACTGGTATTGCTATGTATGCTTTATTGATTATTCTCTTTACATTCTTCTATACGTTTGTACAGATTAATCCTGAAAAAGCAGCAGAAAACCTACAAAAGAGCGGTGCATATATCCACGGAGTTCGTCCTGGTAAAGGTACAGAAGAATATATGTCTAAACTTCTTCGTCGTCTTGCAACTGTTGGTTCTCTCTTCCTTGGTGTGATTTCTATTTTACCGATTGTAGCAAAAGATGTTTTCGGACTTTCAGAAGCAGTTGCTTTTGGAGGAACCAGTCTTTTGATCATTATCTCTACAGGTATTGAAGGAATCAAACAATTGGAAGGTTACCTATTGAAACGTAAGTATGTTGGTTTCATGGACAGAACAGAATAAAAGTATTTACTGAGTCAGTAAATGCTGAGGGAGTGGAGGTTTAACTCTAACATTAGTGAGAGTTTGGTCTCCCCTCTTCTATTTTGTTTTTAAATAGGGGTGAAAAGACTTTTTGCTTCTATTTAAAAATAAAATAAGGAGATCAAATCATGAATCTTTTGATTATGGGCTTACCTGGTGCAGGTAAGGGAACTCAAGCAGCAAAAATCGTAGAACAATTCCATGTTGCACATATCTCAACAGGTGATATGTTCCGGGCTGCTATGGCAAATCAAACTGAAATGGGTGTTCTTGCTAAGTCATACATTGACAAGGGTGAATTGGTTCCTGACGAAGTTACAAATGGAATCGTAAAAGAACGTCTTTCACAAGATGATATTAAAGAAACAGGATTCTTGTTGGATGGTTATCCACGTACAATCGAGCAAGCTCATGCCTTGGACAAAACATTGGCTGAACTTGGCATTGAACTAGAAGGTGTCATCAACATTGAAGTGAATCCAGATAGCCTCTTGGAACGTTTGAGCGGCCGTATCATCCACCGAGTAACTGGAGAAACTTTCCACAAGGTCTTTAACCCACCAGTTGACTATAAAGAAGAAGATTACTACCAACGTGAAGATGATAAGCCTGAGACAGTAAAACGTCGTTTGGATGTAAATATTGCTCAAGGAGAACCGATCATTGCTCACTACCGTGCCAAAGGTTTGGTTCATGACATCGAAGGTAATCAAGATATCAATGATGTCTTCTCAGATATCGAAAAAGTATTGACAAATTTGAAATAAAGCGTTTTTCATACTTGCAAAAATCCGCTACAAATGTTATACTGAGATAGTCTGACTTATAATTGTTGTCTCTGTGTCTAGAGGCATCGAATCGAAATTTATGGAGGTGCTTTTGCGTGGCAAAAGACGATGTGATTGAAGTTGAAGGCAAAGTAGTTGATACAATGCCGAATGCAATGTTTACGGTTGAACTTGAAAATGGACATCAGATTTTAGCAACAGTTTCTGGTAAAATTCGTAAAAACTATATTCGTATTTTAGCGGGAGATCGTGTTACTGTCGAAATGAGTCCATATGACTTGACACGTGGACGTATCACTTACCGCTTTAAATAATCGAAAAACTTGGAGGGATAAGAAATGAAAGTAAGACCATCGGTCAAACCAATTTGCGAATACTGTAAAGTTATTCGTCGTAATGGTCGTGTTATGGTAATTTGCCCAGCAAATCCAAAACACAAACAACGTCAAGGATAAGATAGAAAGGAGAAAACATGGCTCGTATTGCTGGAGTTGACATTCCAAATGACAAACGCGTAGTAATCTCATTGACTTATGTTTATGGTATCGGACTTGCAACATCTAAGAAAATTTTGGCAGCTGCTGGAATCTCAGAAGATGTTCGTGTACGTGATCTTACATCAGATCAAGAAGATGCTATCCGTCGTGAAGTGGATGCAATCAAAGTTGAAGGTGACCTTCGTCGTGAAGTAAACTTGAACATCAAACGTTTGATGGAAATCGGTTCATACCGTGGTATCCGTCACCGTCGTGGACTTCCTGTCCGTGGACAAAACACTAAAAACAACGCTCGCACTCGTAAAGGTAAAGCTGTTGCGATTGCTGGTAAGAAAAAATAATATAGGAGGTAAAAGTCTTGGCTAAACCAACACGTAAACGTCGTGTGAAAAAGAATATCGAATCTGGTATTGCTCATATTCACGCTACATTTAATAACACTATTGTTATGATTACTGATGTGCATGGTAATGCAATTGCTTGGTCATCAGCTGGTGCTCTTGGTTTCAAAGGTTCTCGTAAATCTACACCATTCGCTGCTCAAATGGCTTCTGAAGCTGCTGCTAAATCTGCACAAGAACACGGTCTTAAATCAGTTGAAGTTACTGTAAAAGGTCCAGGTTCTGGTCGTGAGTCAGCTATTCGTGCGCTTGCTGCCGCTGGTCTTGAAGTAACAGCAATTCGTGATGTGACTCCAGTGCCACACAATGGTGCTCGTCCTCCAAAACGTCGCCGTGTATAATCATCGCATTACACTGCTTTTCGTTTAAGAGGGAGTAACTAAATGATCGAGTTTGAAAAACCAAATATAACAAAAATTGATGAAAATAAAGATTATGGCAAGTTTGTAATCGAACCACTTGAACGTGGCTACGGTACAACTCTTGGTAACTCTCTTCGTCGTGTACTTCTAGCTTCTCTACCAGGAGCAGCTGTGACATCTATCAACATTGATGGTGTGTTACATGAGTTTGACACAGTTCCAGGTGTTCGTGAAGACGTGATGCAAATCATTCTGAACATTAAAGGAATTGCAGTGAAATCGTACGTTGAAGACGAAAAAATCATCGAACTAGATGTTGAAGGTCCTGCTGAAGTAACAGCTGGTGACATTTTGACAGATAGCGATATTGAAATTGTAAATCCAGATCATTATCTCTTTACAATCGGTGAAGGTTCTTCTCTAAAAGCGACTATGACTGTTAACAGTGGTCGTGGATATGTACCTGCTGATGAAAATAAAAAGGATAATGCACCAGTTGGAACACTTGCTGTAGATTCTATTTATACACCAGTTACAAAAGTCAACTATCAAGTGGAACCTGCTCGTGTAGGTAGCAATGATGGATTTGACAAATTAACCCTTGAAATCTTAACAAATGGAACAATTATTCCAGAAGATGCTTTAGGGCTTTCAGCACGTATTTTGACAGAACATCTTGATTTGTTTACAAATCTTACTGAGATTGCTAAGTCAACTGAAGTGATGAAAGAAGCTGATACTGAATCTGACGACCGTATTTTGGATCGTACGATTGAGGAACTGGACTTGTCTGTGCGTTCATACAACTGTTTGAAACGTGCCGGTATCAATACTGTGCATGATTTGACAGAAAAATCTGAAGCAGAGATGATGAAAGTACGAAATCTTGGACGCAAGAGTTTGGAAGAAGTGAAACTTAAACTCATTGATTTGGGTCTTGGATTAAAAGATAAATAAAGGAGGAATACATGGCTTACCGTAAACTAGGACGCACTAGCTCACAACGTAAAGCAATGCTTCGCGATTTGACAACTGACCTTTTGATCAACGAATCAATCGTGACAACTGAAGCTCGTGCTAAAGAAATCCGTAAAACTGTTGAAAAAATGATTACTCTAGGTAAACGTGGTGATTTGCATGCACGTCGTCAAGCAGCTGCTTTCGTACGTAATGAAATCGCATCTGAAAACTATGATGAAGCAACTGATAAGTACACTTCTACTACAGCACTTCAAAAATTGTTCTCAGAAATCGCACCTCGTTATGCTGAACGTAACGGTGGATACACTCGTATCCTTAAAACTGAACCACGTCGTGGTGATGCAGCGCCAATGGCGATCATCGAATTAGTATAAAATCATCAATTTTGTTGAGTGTTATGATGATGGAGTCTTGTGCTCTTAGTCTAGCTCTGGTCTACCGCTAGGATTTCGATCCTAGCGGGAACACTCATCATAAGTTGAGATAGTAGACGCTTGTTTACGAAATTGTTTTTTCTTAAGAACAACTTCGTAAGCAGGCGTTTTTGAGTATTTTAGTTAGAATTATGCTATACTATTTGAAAAGAATCCTGTTTAATGTTCAGGTTTCCTAATTAAAAGAAGAATTGGAGTTTGCTTATGAAAGCGATTATAACTGTTGTTGGTAAAGATAAATCTGGAATTGTTGCAGGTGTTTCTGGTAAAATTGCAGAATTGGGTTTGAATATTGATGATATCTCTCAAACTGTTTTGGATGAATTTTTTACGATGATGGCTGTCGTCTCTAGTGATGAAAAACAAGATTTCACTTATCTTCGTAATGAATTTGAAGCTTTTGGGCAAACTTTGAATGTAAAAATCAATATTCAGAGTGCAGCGATTTTCGAAGCTATGTATAATATCTAGGAGGTGCACATGGATATTAGACAAGTTACTGAAACCATTGCCATGATTGAGGAGCAAAACTTCGATATCAGAACTATTACCATGGGGATTTCCCTATTAGACTGTATTGATCCAGATATCAATCGTGCTGCGGAGAAAATTTATCAAAAGATTACGAGCAAGGCAGCTAATTTAGTGGCTGTTGGCGATGAAATTGCAGCTGAGTTGGGAATTCCTATCGTTAATAAGCGTGTATCGGTGACTCCTATTTCTCTGATTGGAGCAGCGACAGATGCGACAGACTATGTGGTTCTGGCAAAAGCTCTTGATAAGGCTGCGAAAGAGATTGGTGTGGACTTTATCGGTGGCTTCTCTGCCTTGGTACAAAAGGGTTATCAAAAGGGAGATGTGATTCTCATCAATTCTATTCCTCGCGCTTTGGCTGAAACGGACAAGGTCTGCTCGTCAATCAATATCGGCTCAACCAAGTCTGGTATTAATATGACGGCTGTGGCAGATATGGGACGTGTTATCAAGGAAACGGCTAATCTATCAGATATGGGAGCGGCCAAGTTGGTTGTATTCGCTAATGCTGTTGAGGACAATCCATTTATGGCGGGTGCCTTCCATGGTGTTGGGGAGGCAGATGTTATCATCAACGTCGGAGTTTCTGGTCCTGGTGTGGTAAAACGTGCCTTGGAAAAAGTTCGTGGACAGAGCTTTGATGTAGTAGCCGAAACAGTTAAGAAAACTGCCTTTAAAATCACTCGTATCGGTCAATTGGTTGGTCAAATGGCCAGTGAGAGACTAGGTGTGGAGTTTGGTATTGTGGACTTGAGTTTGGCGCCAACTCCTGCGGTTGGAGATTCTGTCGCACGTGTCCTTGAGGAAATGGGGTTAGAGACAGTTGGCACGCATGGAACGACGGCTGCCTTGGCTCTCTTGAATGACCAAGTTAAGAAGGGCGGAGTGATGGCCTGCAACCAAGTCGGTGGTTTGTCTGGTGCCTTTATCCCTGTTTCAGAGGATGAAGGAATGATTGCTGCAGTGCAAAATGGTTCTCTTAATTTAGAAAAACTAGAGGCCATGACGGCTATCTGTTCCGTTGGTTTGGATATGATTGCCATTCCGGAGGATACACCTGCTGAAACCATTGCGGCTATGATTGCGGATGAGGCTGCAATTGGTGTCATTAACATGAAAACAACAGCTGTACGTATTATTCCAAAAGGAAAAGAAGGCGATATGATTGAATTTGGTGGCCTATTAGGTACGGCTCCAGTAATGAAAGTCAATGGGGCTTCGTCTGTCGACTTCATCTCTCGTGGAGGACAAATCCCAGCACCGATTCATAGTTTTAAAAATTAAGAAAATAGGAGAAATTTTAAGTTCTATTTAAGGTTGGATGTGTATACTATAATCATTAAATAAAGACCTCCTAATATTATTTGAAACAGATAACACTGATTTAGTTTGAATTTGATTTTCATCTAATATCTTTATTTAATAGAACTCCTAAACTTTTTCATAATAATCTCCTGCAAAAGTCACCTGTCTGGGTGGCTTTTGTTTTATCATCCATGATATAATAGAAGCAAACGGAGGACGGAAAATGGTAAAAGTACGATTGTATTTGGTACGTCATGGCAAGACCATGTTTAACACGATTGGTCGCGCTCAAGGTTGGAGCGATACTCCCTTAACAGCTGAAGGTGAGCGAGGGATTCAAGAATTAGGAATCGGTTTGCGAGAATCTGGTCTACAGTTTGAGCGCGCTTATTCCAGTGATTCTGGTCGCACCATTCAGACAATGGGAATCATTCTTGACGAGCTTGGCTTGCAGGGGAAAATCCCTTATCGCATGGACAAGCGTATCAGAGAATGGTGTTTTGGTAGCTTTGATGGAGCCTACGATGGCGATCTTTTCATGGGCATTATTCCTCGTATCTTTAATGTGGACCACGTTCACCGATTGTCTTATGCCGAACTGGCTGAGGGCTTGGTAGAGGTCGATACAGCTGGTTGGGCTGAGGGCTGGGAAAAACTCAGTGGCCGAATCAAGGAAGGTTTTGAAGCGATTGCCAAAGAAATGGAAGAACAAGGCGGCGGCAATGCCCTTGTCGTGAGCCACGGAATGACCATTGGAACCATTGTTTATCTGATTAATGGTATGCATCCGCATGGTCTAGATAATGGTAGCGTGACGATCCTTGAATATGAGGACGGCCAGTTTAGCGTAGAAGTTGTCGGCGACCGTAGTTACCGAGAACTAGGACGGGAGAAGATGGAGGAAAAAAATAGTTAATAGAAGTTAGCTCCAAGTGTGAGCTAATTTTTTATTCTGCTAAATAAGCTGGATTTGCGATTCAGTCTTTCTTGCCATCCAATCCCAAAAGAACATTTCTCGTCTTTCAAATTCCCTCAAAAATGGTATAATAGTAACATCACAAAATTGGAGAGAGACCATGAGTTTTTACAATCATAAAGAAATTGAGCCTAAGTGGCAGGGCTACTGGGCAGAACATCATACATTTAAGACAGGAACAGATGCTTCAAAACCGAAGTTTTATGCTCTTGATATGTTCCCTTATCCGTCTGGAGCTGGTCTGCACGTAGGACATCCAGAAGGTTATACCGCAACGGATATCCTCAGCCGTTACAAACGTGCGCAAGGCTACAATGTCCTTCACCCAATGGGTTGGGATGCTTTTGGTTTGCCTGCAGAGCAATACGCTATGGATACAGGTAATGACCCAGCAGAGTTTACAGCGGAAAATATTGCCAACTTCAAACGCCAAATTAATGCGCTTGGATTCTCTTACGACTGGGATCGTGAAGTCAATACAACAGATCCAAACTACTACAAGTGGACTCAATGGATTTTTACTAAGCTTTATGAAAAAGGCTTGGCCTATGAAGCTGAAGTACCAGTAAACTGGGTTGAGGAATTGGGAACTGCCATCGCCAACGAAGAGGTCCTTCCTGATGGAACTTCTGAGCGTGGAGGCTATCCAGTTGTCCGCAAACCAATGCGCCAATGGATGCTCAAAATCACGGCCTATGCAGAGCGCTTGCTCAATGACTTAGATGAACTAGATTGGCCGGAGTCTATCAAGGATATGCAACGCAACTGGATTGGGAAATCAACTGGTGCCAATGTAACTTTTAAAGTTAAGGGAACAGACAAGGAATTCACAGTCTTTACTACTCGTCCTGATACCCTTTTCGGCGCGACTTTCACTGTCTTGGCTCCTGAGCATGACTTGGTTGATTCAATCACAAGTTCAGAGCAAGCAGAGGCAGTAGCAGACTACAAACATCAAGCCAGCCTTAAATCAGACTTGGCTCGTACCGACCTTGCCAAAGAAAAAACTGGTGTTTGGACAGGTGCATATGCTATCAACCCTGTCAATGGCAAGGAAATCCCAATCTGGATTGCGGACTATGTTCTTGCTAGTTACGGAACAGGTGCCGTTATGGCTGTGCCTGCCCACGACCAACGTGACTGGGAATTTGCTAAACAATTTGACCTTCCAATTGTAGAAGTGCTTGAAGGTGGAAATGTAGCAGAAGCTGCCTACACAGAGGATGGTCTTCATGTCAATTCAGACTTCCTAGATGGATTGAACAAAGAAGAAGCGATTGCTAAGATTGTGGCTTGGTTGGAAGAAAAAGGCTGTGGTCAGGAGAAAGTTACCTACCGTCTCCGCGACTGGCTCTTTAGCCGTCAACGTTACTGGGGTGAGCCAATTCCTATCATTCATTGGGAAGATGGAACTTCAACAGCTGTCCCTGAAAGTGAATTGCCACTTGTCTTGCCAGTAACCAAGGACATTCGCCCTTCAGGTACTGGTGAAAGTCCACTAGCTAACTTGACAGATTGGCTTGAAGTGACTCGTGAAGATGGCGTCAAAGGTCGTCGTGAAACAAATACTATGCCACAGTGGGCTGGTTCAAGCTGGTACTACCTCCGCTATATTGACCCGCACAATACTGAGAAATTGGCCGATGAGGATCTTCTCAAACAATGGTTGCCAGTAGATATCTACGTGGGTGGTGCAGAGCATGCCGTTCTTCACTTGCTTTATGCTCGTTTCTGGCATAAATTCCTCTATGACCTCGGTGTTGTTCCGACTAAAGAACCATTCCAAAAACTCTTTAACCAAGGAATGATCTTGGGAACCAGCTACCGTGACCATCGTGGGGCTCTTGTGGCGACTGACAAGGTTGAAAAACGTGATGGTTCCTTCTTCCATGTGGAAACAGGCGAAGAGTTGGAGCAAGCGCCAGCCAAGATGTCTAAATCCCTCAAGAACGTGGTTAACCCAGACGATGTGGTGGAACAATACGGTGCCGATACCCTTCGTGTTTATGAAATGTTTATGGGACCACTTGATGCTTCGATCGCTTGGTCAGAAGAAGGTCTGGAAGGAAGCCGTAAGTTCCTCGACCGTGTTTACCGTTTGATTACAAGTAAGGAAATTGTTGCGGAAAACAATGGCGCTCTTGACAAGGTATACAACGAAACGGTCAAAGCTGTCACAGAACAAATTGAATCATTGAAATTCAATACAGCCATTGCTCAACTTATGGTCTTTGTCAACGCGGCTAACAAGGAAGAAAAACTTTATGTAGACTATGCCAAAGGCTTTATCCAATTGATTGCACCATTTGCACCTCACTTGGCAGAAGAACTCTGGCAAACTGTTGCAGCAACAGGTGAGTCAATCTCTTACGTGGCTTGGCCAACATGGGACGAAAGCAAATTAGTTGAAGACGAAATCGAAATCGTTGTCCAAATCAAAGGAAAAGTTCGTGCCAAACTCATGGTCGCTAAAGACCTATCACGGGAAGAATTACAAGAAATTGCTCTCGCTGACGAAAAAGTCAAAGCAGAAATTGACGGTAAGGAAATCGTGAAAGTAATTGCGGTACCGAATAAATTGGTTAATATTGTTGTGAAATAAGATAGGAATCCTTCAGAGTAGAATCTGGAGGATTTTTTGAATCTTCTTATAAAAGTATGATATACTATGGGCAACTATAAAGTTTGAAAAGCGAAACAAGGAGAAGAAAAATGCCAGTAAACGAATATGGTCAGATGATTGGGGAGTCAATGGAAGGTTATACTCCAGGTGAATTGCCTTCTATTGATTTCTTAGAAGGGCGTTATGCTCGAATAGAAGCTCTTTCAGTGGAAAAGCATGCGGAGGATTTGCTAGCTGTTTATGGTCCTGATACGCCTCGGGAGATGTGGACCTACCTCTTTCAGGAGCCAGTAGCAGGCATGGAGGAACTGGTCAGCCTTTTAAATCAGATGTTGACTCGTAAGGACCGTTTTTACTATGCAATCATAGACAAGGCAACTGGTAAGGCTTTGGGAACATTTTCTCTCATGCGCATTGACCAGAATAACCGAGTAATAGAAGTGGGAGCAGTCACTTTTTCTCCAGAGCTCAGGGGAACACGTACAGGGACAGAGGCTCAGTATCTCCTAGCTCGCTATGTTTTTGAGGAGCTGAACTATCGTCGCTACGAGTGGAAATGCGATTCTCTAAATCTCCCATCAAGACGAGCTGCGGAGCGTTTAGGATTTATTTATGAAGGAACCTTCCGTCAGGCAGTGGTTTATAAGGGGCGTACGAGGGATACGGATTGGTTGTCCATGATTGATAAGGGCTGGCCCAAAGTCAAATCTCGTTTGGAAACATGGTTGCGTCCTGAAAATTTTGATAAAAATGGACAGCAGTACAAGAGCTTGAGAGAGCTTTAATAGGTGTTGAGATGATTACTATTAAAAAGCAAGAAATTGTCAAGCTAGAGGATGTTTTGCATTTCTATCAGGCTGTCGGTTGGACAAATTATACCCATCAACCAGAGATGCTGGAGCAGGCCTTATCTCATTCATTAGCGATTTATGTGGCGCTTGATGATGATACTGTGGTGGGGTTGATTCGTTTGGTTGGAGATGGATTCTCATCAGTATTGGTTCAGGATTTAATCGTTTTACCTATCTATCAGCGTCAAGGGATTGGTAGTGCCCTAATGAAAGAGGCTTTAGAGGATTACAAAGATGCCTATCAAGTCCAGCTGGTGACAGACCAGACAGAAAGAACCTTGGGATTCTATCGTTCTATGGGCTTTGAAATCTTATCCACCTATAATTGTATAGGGATGACTTGGGTGAATCGTAAAAATTAACAAAACTTGTTTTTTCTTAAGCAAAGTTTAAGGCTGGTCTAGTATCATATAGTCATTAAATAAAGACCTCCTAACTTTATTTAATGAAATCCTAAAACTTTTCTCATCATAATCTCCTAATGAAGTCACCCAATCAGGTGGCTTTTTTCGTAGGTAGGTGATGGTGATAGAAATTTTTTGCAAAATAGTAAAATATGAGAAAAGTTAAGCTAGTTTTAAGCTTTGTCTTGTAACATATAGTTATTAAATAAAGACCTCCTAACTTTATTTAATAAAATCCTAAACTTTTCTTTTTCATAATAATCTCCCTTAACTCCACCCAATCAGGTGGAGTTTTTTGGCTCTATTTCAGGATTTTGGGGACTATTCTAAAAATCATTTTCCGATATTTTTCGGATTTTGGTCGGGGAATTGGCGGGGACTTTTTTTAGCGAATATGACTAATAAATAGGTCTGTTGTCGCTTCAGCTACTTCAACCTTACTTTGAATTTAAGTGACTGTTAATTGAAGGACTAGAACTACTGTAATAATGCTCTTGGTTTTCAAGGAGTGAGTCATCATATTGTTGTACAGCGGTTAAAGCTTGAAAAGCCACGAATATAAACCTTTGAAAAATTTTGTGAACTATGGGATAATAAAAAGGAATTGAGTACTAGTTCTATATCATAGGCTAGAAAAGGCCCCAAGCTCACGACCAAATAAGCTAGGGGTCTTTTTTGACACTATTTATCCTTGTTTAGCCATTTATCGACTAAGCGAAGAACGACACCGACCACAATTGGTCCGATGATAGTTTTGAGTATGGGCTATCTCACCTCCTTTCGTAGGCGGTGTAGCAGTGCCGTAGAATGTTATACCACATAGGTGCTAAACTCTGGAGTCACCCAATCAGGTGGCTTTTTTGTTTGTGGCTTGGTTTTTTGATATAATAGAGCCATGAGTAGAATTTTAGATAATGAGATAATGGGGGACGAGGAGTTAGTAGAACGCACGCTCCGTCCTCAGTATTTACGTGAATATATTGGGCAGGATAAGGTCAAGGACCAGCTTCAAATCTTTATAGAAGCTGCCAAAATGCGGGATGAAGCGCTGGATCATGTGCTTTTATTTGGCCCTCCAGGCTTGGGAAAAACGACCATGGCTTTTGTTATTGCCAACGAACTAGGTGTCAATCTCAAGCAGACTTCGGGTCCAGTCATTGAAAAAGCCGGTGATTTGGTAGCGATTTTGAATGACTTAGAGCCTGGGGATGTTCTCTTTATTGATGAGATTCATCGTTTGCCAATGTCAGTGGAAGAGGTGCTTTATAGTGCCATGGAGGACTTCTACATTGATATCATGATTGGGGCTGGTGAAGGCAGTCGCAGTGTTCATTTGGAGTTGCCACCTTTCACTTTGATTGGTGCGACGACTCGGGCTGGTATGCTCTCAAATCCGCTACGGGCACGTTTTGGAATTACAGGTCACATGGAGTATTATGCCCATGCTGACTTGACGGAAATTGTTGAGCGGACGGCAGATATTTTTGAGATGGAAATCACTCATGAGGCAGCATCTGAATTAGCCCTACGTAGTCGTGGAACCCCTCGTATTGCCAATCGTCTCCTCAAACGCGTGCGCGATTTTGCCCAGATTATGGGGAATGGGGTTATCGATGATCTTATTACTGATAAGGCTTTGACTATGCTGGATGTTGACCATGAAGGTCTGGACTATGTGGACCAGAAAATCCTTCGCACCATGATTGAGATGTACGGTGGTGGTCCTGTTGGTCTAGGAACTATTTCTGTTAACATAGCAGAAGAGCGTGAGACAGTTGAAGACATGTATGAGCCCTACTTGATTCAAAAAGGTTTTATCATGCGGACACGTTCTGGACGGGTGGCGACTGCTAAGGCATATGAGCATTTAGGGTATGAATATATTGAAAAATAAGGCTGAAATTTTAGACTCTTTCAGAGAAAATCCGGATATGATGGCTATTTTGACTATCATCCGAAACCTTGGTCTGAAAGATTCTTGGTTGGCAGCAGGTTCTGTCAGAAATTTTATCTGGAATCTCTTGTCAGAGAGACCAGCATTTGATCTTGAAACAGATGTAGATGTGATTTTCTTTGATCCGGATATTTCTTATGAGGAAACCCTGTCCCTAGAGAAAAAACTGCGAGAGGACTTTCCTCAGTACCAGTGGGAATTGAAAAATCAGGTCTATATGCACCAGCACAGCCCTCATACTGCTCCCTATAGCAGCTCTTGTGATGCTATGAGTAAGTATCCAGAACGGTGTACGGCAGTTGGACTGCGCTTGAATGAAGAATTAGATTTTGAACTCTATGCACCTTATGGTTTGGAGGATATTTTGAATTTTCAAGTTCGTCCAACTCCTCATTTTTTAGAGAATGAAGACCGAATGGAACTTTATCGAACACGTCTATCCAAGAAAAATTGGCAGGAGAAATGGAAAAATTTGATTTTTAAAAATACTTAAGGAAACTTTAAGCTAGGAAGTGTATACTAAGTTCATAAGTTAAGAAGACCTTAACTTAAACTCCTAAAACTTTTTCATAATAATCTCCCTATAAAAAAATAGAGTCGCCCAATCAGGCGGCTTATTTTTTTGAAAAATGGGCTTTGTGTCTGAGAATAATACTCAATGAAAATCAAAGTGCAAACTAGGAAGCTAGCCGCAGGCTGCTCAAAACACTGTTTTGAGGTTGCAGATAGAGCTGATGTGGTTTGAATTTGATTTTCGAAGAGTATAAATAGCTTAGTGATAGAAGAAAATAGGGAAATATGGTATAATGAAACGATAGATTTTTGAATAGGAATAAGATCATGTTTGGATTTTTTAAGAAAGATAAGGCTGTGGAAGTAGAGGTTCCGACACAGGTTCCTGCTCATATCGGCATCATCATGGATGGCAATGGCCGTTGGGCTAAAAAACGTATGCAACCGCGAGTTTTTGGACATAAGGCGGGCATGGAAGCATTGCAAACTGTGACCAAGGCAGCCAACAAACTAGGCGTTAAGGTTATTACGGTCTATGCTTTTTCTACAGAAAACTGGACCCGTCCAGATCAGGAAGTCAAGTTTATCATGAACTTGCCAGTAGAGTTTTATGATAATTATGTCCCAGAATTGCATGCGAATAATGTTAAGATTCAAATGATTGGGGAGACAGAACGCCTGCCTAAGCAAACTTTTGAAGCTCTGACCAAGGCTGAGGAATTAACTAAGAACAACACAGGATTAATTCTTAATTTTGCCCTCAACTATGGTGGACGTGCTGAGATTACACAGGCTCTTAAGTTGATTTCTCAGGATGTGTTAGATGCCAAAATCAACCCAGGTGACATCACAGAGGAATTGATTGGCAACTATCTCTTCACCCAGCATTTGCCTAAGGAGTTACGAGACCCAGACTTGATTATTCGGACTAGTGGAGAATTGCGTTTGAGTAATTTCCTTCCATGGCAGGGAGCCTATAGTGAGCTCTATTTTACGGACACCTTGTGGCCTGATTTTGACGAGGCGGCCTTGCAGGAAGCCATTCTTGCCTACAATCGTCGTCATCGCCGATTTGGAGGAGTTTAGGAGGAAATATGACACAGGATTTACAGAAAAGAACCTTGTTTGCAGGGATTGCCCTGGCTATTTTCCTACCAATTTTAATGATTGGTGGACTCTTGCTTCAGATAGCAATTGGAATCATAGCCATGCTAGCCATGCATGAACTTTTGAAGATGAGAGGTCTAGAGACCATGACGATAGAGGGTCTCTTAACCCTCTTTGCAACCTTTGCCTTGACCATTCCCTTGGAGAATTATCTGACTTTTTTGCCAGTTGATGGGAATGTGGTTGCCTATAGTGTTTTGATTTCAATCATGTTAGGAACGACTGTTTTTAGCAAGTCCTATACGATTGAGGACGCTGTTTTTCCTCTTGCTATGAGTTTCTATGTAGGCTTTGGATTTAATGCTTTACTAGATGCTCGCGTTGCAGGTTTAGATAAGGCTCTCTTGGCCTTGTGTATCGTCTGGGCTACCGACAGTGGTGCCTATCTTGCTGGGATGAACTTTGGGAAACGGAAACTGGCTCCAACGGTTTCTCCAAATAAAACCTTTGAGGGTGCCTTGGGTGGCATTTTAGGTGCTATTTTAGTAACCATCATCTTTATGATGTTTGACAATACAGTTGCTCTTCCGTATGGAATTTACAAGATGTCAGTCTTTGCTATTTTCTTTAGCATTGCTGGACAATTTGGTGATTTACTAGAAAGTTCGATCAAGCGTCACTTTGGTGTCAAGGATTCTGGGAAATTTATCCCTGGACATGGTGGTGTTTTGGATCGTTTTGATAGTATGTTGCTTGTATTTCCAATCATGCACTTATTTGGACTCTTTTAATCAAAAGACGGAGGAAATACTATGCTCGGAATTTTAACCTTTATTCTGGTTTTTGGGATTATTGTAGTGGTGCACGAGTTCGGACACTTCTACTTTGCCAAGAAATCAGGGATTCTAGTGCGTGAATTTGCCATTGGCATGGGACCCAAGATCTTTGCTCATATTGGCAAGGACGGGACGGCCTATACCATTCGAATCTTGCCTCTGGGTGGCTATGTCCGTATGGCCGGTTGGGGTGATGATACAACTGAAATTAAGACAGGAACTCCTGTCAGTTTGACGCTTACTGATGATGGTAAGGTTAAACGCATCAATCTCTCAGGTAAAAAATTGGATCAAACAGCTCTTCCTATGCAGGTGACCCAATTTGACTTTGAAGACAAGCTCTTTATCAAAGGACTGGTTCTGGAAGAAGAAAAAACATTTGCAGTGGATCACGATGCAACGGTTGTGGAAGCAGATGGAACTGAGGTTCGAATTGCACCTTTAGATGTTCAATATCAAAATGCGACTATCTGGGGGAAACTCATTACTAATTTTGCAGGCCCTATGAACAACTTTATCTTAGGGGTTGTTGTTTTCTGGATTTTAATCTTCATGCAGGGTGGTGTCAGAGATGTCGATACCAACCAGTTCCATATTATGCCCCAAGGGGCCTTGGCTAAGGTGGGAGTACCAGAAACGGCACAAATTACCAAAATTGGCTCACATGAGGTTAGCAACTGGGAAAGTTTGATTCAGGCTGTGGAATCAGAAACCAAAGATAAGACGGCCCCGACCTTGGATGTGACTATTTCTGAAAATGGTAGTGACAAACAAGTCACTGTTAGTCCGGAAGAAAGTCAAGGCCGTTACCTTCTAGGTGTTCAACCGGGGATTAAGTCAGATTTTGTATCTATGTTTGTAGGTGGTTTTACAACTGCTGCTGACTCGGCCCTCCGAATTCTCTCAGAACTGAAAAATCTGATTTTCCAACCGGATTTGAACAAGCTAGGTGGACCTGTTGCCATCTTTAAGGCAAGTAGTGATGCTGCTAAAAATGGAATTGAGAATGTCTTGTACTTCTTGGCAATAATTTCCATCAATATTGGGATTTTTAATCTTATTCCGATTCCAGCCCTGGATGGTGGTAAGATTGTGCTCAATATCCTGGAAGCCATTCGCCGTAAACCATTAAAACAAGAAATTGAAACCTATGTCACCTTGGCCGGAGTGGTCATCATGGTTGTCTTGATGATTGCTGTGACTTGGAATGACATCATGCGACTCTTTTTTAGATAATCGAGGAATATTATGAAACAAAGTAAAATGCCTATCCCAACGCTTCGCGAAATGCCAAGCGATGCTCAAGTTATCAGCCACGCTCTTATGTTGCGAGCTGGTTATGTTCGCCAAGTTTCAGCAGGCGTTTATTCTTACCTACCACTTGCTAACCGTGTGATTGAAAAAGCTAAAAACATCATGCGCCAAGAATTCGACAAGATTGGTGCCGTTGAGATGTTGGCTCCAGCCCTTCTCAGTGCAGAATTGTGGCGCGAATCAGGTCGTTATGAAACTTATGGTGAAGACCTTTACAAACTAAAAAACCGTGAAAAATCAGACTTTATCCTAGGTCCAACTCACGAAGAAACCTTTACAGCTATTGTCCGTGATTCTGTTAAGTCTTACAAGCAATTGCCGCTTAACCTTTATCAAATCCAGCCTAAGTATCGTGATGAAAAACGCCCACGTAATGGACTACTCCGTACACGTGAGTTTATCATGAAAGATGCTTACAGTTTCCACGCTAACTATGATAGCTTGGACAGTGTTTACGATGAGTACAAGGCTGCTTATGAGCGTATTTTCACTCGTAGTGGTTTAGATTTCAAGGCTATCATCGGTGACGGTGGAGCCATGGGTGGTAAGGACAGCCAAGAATTTATGGCTATTACACCTGCTCGTACAGACCTTGACCGCTGGGTTGTTTTGGACAAGTCAGTTACCTCATTTGATGAAATTCCTGCAGAAGTGCAAGAAGAAATCAAGGCAGAATTGCTCAAATGGATGGTTTCTGGTGAAGATACTATTGCTTACTCAAGTGAGTCTAGCTATGCGGCTAACTTGGAAATGGCAACAAACGAGTACAAACCAAGCAACCGTGTTGTCGCTGAAGAAGAAGTGACTCGTGTCGCAACACCAGATGTTAAATCAATTGATGAAGTGGCAGCCTTCCTCAATGTTCCAGAAGAACAAACGATCAAAACCCTCTTCTATATGGCAGATGGGGAGCTTGTTGCAGCCCTTCTAGTTGGAAATGACCAGCTCAATGAAGTCAAGTTGAAAAACCATTTGGGAGCAGATTTCTTTGACGTTGCTAGCGAAGAAGAAGTGGCAAGTGTTGTTCAAGCAGGATTTGGTTCACTTGGCCCAGTTGGTTTACCAGAGAATGTTAAAATCATTGCAGACCGTAAGGTGCAAGATGTTCGCAATGCAGTTGTGGGTGCTAACGAGGATGGCTACCACTTGACTGGTGTGAACCCAGGTCGTGACTTTACTGCAGAATATGTGGATATTCGTGAAGTTCGTGAGGGTGAAATTTCTCCAGACGGACAAGGTGTCCTTAACTTTGCGCGTGGTATCGAAATTGGTCACATCTTCAAACTCGGTACTCGTTATTCAGCAAGCATGGGAGCAGATGTCTTGGATGAAAATGGCCGCGCTGTGCCAATTATCATGGGATGTTATGGTATCGGTGTCAGCCGTCTCCTTTCAGCAGTGATGGAGCAACACGCTCGTCTCTTTGTTAACAAAACGCCAAAAGGTGAATACCGTTACGCTTGGGGCATCAACTTCCCTAAAGAATTGGCACCATTTGATGTGCACTTGATTACTGTCAATGTCAAGGACGAAGAAGCGCAAGCCTTGACAGAAAAACTTGAAGCAAGCTTGATGGGAGCTGGTTATGAAGTCTTGACAGATGACCGTAACGAACGTGTCGGAGTCAAATTCAGCGATAGCGACTTGATTGGGTTGCCAATCCGCATCACTGTTGGGAAGAAAGCAGCTGATGGTATCGTAGAAGTTAAGATCAAAGCAACTGGTGATACCATCGAGGTTCATGCAGATAACGTACTTGAAACGCTTGAAATCCTAGGCAAAAAATAAAAACTATAATCAGAAGAAAAACAAGGAAAAAATGTAACTAGTTTTTACCTTGTTTTTTCTGTATAATGGGAAAAATGAGTAGATAAAGAGGTAAATGTATGCTAAGATTTCCAAAGGATTTTGTCTGGGGATCCTCTACTTCTGGACCACAAACAGAAGGACGTGTAGCTGGTGACGGTAAGGGAGATAATCTCTGGGATTATTGGTACCAAGTGGAGCCAAATCGTTACTATAATGGGATTGGTCCAGATAAAACATCAACCTTTTATGAAAACTGGGAAAAGGATATTGAGCTACTGTTAGAAACTGGTCACACGGCCTTTCGGACTTCTATTCAGTGGTCACGGATTTTTCCACAAGGGCGTGGGGAAGTCAATGCTCAAGGTGTGGATTTCTATCGTAAGGTCTTTGAGGCTATTAAGGCTAAAGGTATTCGTCTTTTAGTGAATCTTTATCATTTTGATTTGCCTTTTGCTCTTCAAGAAGCTGGTGATGGTTGGGAAAATAAGGCGACTGTCTCAGCCTATGAAGACTATGCTCGTTTTTGTTTTGAGACTTATGGAGATTTAGTGGATCAATGGATTACCTTTAACGAGCCCATCGTTCCAGTAGAATTTGGATATTTTTACGATGCCCATTATCCACATAAGGTGGATGCAGAGGCAGCCGTTAAAGTAGCTTATCATACACAATTGGCCAGCAGTCGGGCGGTTAAGGCCTGTCATGAACTCTTGCCTGATTCCAAGATTGGGATTGTCTTAAATTTGACACCGGCTTATCCACGTAGCCAGCATCCTGCTGATGTCAAGGCTGCTCGTATTGCGGATCTCTTTCAAGCTCAATCCTTCTTAGATCCGTCTGTTTTGGGGACTTATCCACAGGAGTTAGTAGAAATCTTGCATGAACATGGCCTCTTGCCTGATGCCACAGAGGAGGAGTTGGAGCTCATTTGTGACAATACGGTGGATTTCCTTGGTGTCAACTACTATCAACCTTTACGTGTTATGGCTCCTCGATTTGCTAAGAATCCAGAGAGTCCTCTTTTGCCAGAACATTTTTACGAGCCTTATGTGATGCCTGGACGTAAAATCAATCCTCATCGTGGCTGGGAGATTTATGAGCAAGGGATTTATGACATTGCCCAAAATATCAAGGAAAATTATGGTAATATCGAGTGGATGTTGACAGAGAATGGCATGGGTGTTGAAGGGGAAGAAAAATTCCGTCAAGATGGAATGATTCAAGATGATTACCGTATTGACTTTGTAAAAGGTCATCTTCGTGAACTGCACCGTGCCATTGAAGATGGTGCCAACTGTAAGGGTTACTTGATTTGGACCTTTATTGACTGTTGGTCATGGCTCAATAGTTATAAAAATCGCTATGGCTTAGTCGAATTAGACTTGGAAACGCAAGAACGTCATCTGAAGAAATCAGGGCACTGGTTCAAGGAATTAAGCGATAATAATGGATTTTAAAAAGGACTCTGACTGATTATCCTAATTGGTCAGAGTCTTTTGCTAACAGGAGCGTAATTTGAACTATACCAATTTTTACTCTTGACAAGTGAAAGAAACAAGTATATACTGTTTTTGCTGATTCTATAAAAGAGGAATTAGACTATACCAATTTTAAGGAGAAAGCACAGCTGGTCTGTGTCGTATATACTATGTGTGGAATTGTTGGTGTTGTTGGAAACACAAATGCAACTGATATTTTGATTCAAGGGCTTGAAAAGCTCGAATACCGTGGCTATGATTCTGCGGGGATTTTTGTCCTAGGTGGTGCTGAAAACCATTTGATGAAGGCTGTTGGTCGTATCGCAGAATTGTCTGCTAAGACAGCTGGTGTTGAGGGGACAACGGGTATCGGACATACTCGTTGGGCTACTCACGGAAAACCAACGGAAGACAATGCTCACCCACACCGCTCTGAGACAGAACGTTTTGTCTTGGTGCACAACGGGGTGATTGAGAACTACCTTGAAATCAAGGAAGAATACCTTGCAGGGCACCACTTCAAGGGGCAAACAGATACAGAAATCGCCGTTCACTTGATTGGAAAATTTGCGGAAGAAGAAGGTTTATCAGTTCTTGAAGCCTTCAAAAAAGCCCTCCACATTATCCGTGGTTCTTATGCCTTCGCCTTGGTTGACTCACAAGATCCTGAAGTCATCTACGTGGCTAAGAATAAATCACCACTTTTGATTGGTCTTGGGGAAGGCTATAACATGGTCTGCTCAGATGCCATGGCTATGATTCGTGAGACCAACCAATACATGGAAATTCATGACCAAGAGTTGGTCATCGTCAAGGCTGATAGTGTCGAAGTTCAAGACTATGATGGCAACAGTCGTGAGCGTGCTAGCTATACTGCGGAGCTTGATTTGTCAGATATCGGTAAGGGAACTTATCCTTACTACATGCTCAAGGAAATTGATGAGCAACCAACTGTTATGCGTAAACTCATCCAAGCCTACACAGATGAGGCAGGTCAAGTAGTGGTGGATCCTGCTATCATTAAGGCTGTTCAAGACGCAGACCGCATCTACATCCTTGCAGCTGGAACATCTTACCACGCAGGATTTGCTTCTAAGAAAATGTTGGAAGAATTGACTGATACACCAGTTGAACTTGGTATCTCCTCTGAGTGGGGCTACGGTATGCCACTGCTCAGCAAGAAACCACTTTTCATCTTTATCAGCCAATCTGGTGAAACAGCAGATAGCCGTCAGGTTTTGGTCAAGGCTAATGAAATGGGAATCCCAAGTTTGACAGTGACAAACGTCCCAGGTTCAACCCTTTCACGTGAAGCCAACCATACCATGCTCCTTCATGCTGGTCCTGAAATTGCCGTAGCCTCAACAAAGGCCTATACAGCGCAAATCGCAGCCCTTGCCTTCCTTGCAAAAGTGGTTGGGGAAGCGAACGGCAATGCCAAAGCGCAAGCCTTTGATTTAGTTCATGAGTTGTCAATCGTGGCTCAGTCTATCGAATCAACTCTTTCAGAGAAAGAAACGATTGAAGCCAAGGTTCGTGAGCTTCTTGAAACGACTCGTAACGCCTTTTACATCGGACGTGGTCAAGATTACTACGTAGCCATGGAAGCCAGTCTCAAACTCAAAGAGATTTCTTATATCCAGTGTGAAGGCTTTGCGGCAGGAGAACTCAAGCACGGAACTATTGCCTTGATTGAAGAAGGAACACCTGTCTTGGCCCTCTTGTCAGATCCAGTCCTTGCCAACCACACTCGTGGAAATATCCAAGAGGTCGCAGCCCGTGGTGCCAAGGTTCTCACTATCGCAGAAGAAAATGTTGCCAAAGATACAGACGACATCGTTCTTACGACCGTACACTCTTACCTCTCACCAATCTCAATGGTCGTGCCAACGCAATTGGTCGCTTACTTTGCAACGCTTCACCGTGGTCTCGATGTGGACAAACCACGTAACCTTGCTAAATCAGTAACGGTAGAATAAGCTAAAAAAGTCTAGTTATCTAGGCTTTTTCTTGTGAGCAAATGGGTTGCTTGTACTCAAGATTCGTGTTATACTCTTCGAAAGTCTCTTCAACCCACGTCAGCTTCCATCTGCAACCTCAAAACACTGTTTTGAGCAGCCTGCGGCTAGCTTCCTAGTTTGCTCTTTGATTTTCATTGAGTATTAGAATAATTTTTCAAATTGAAGGACAGAGGTAGATAAGGAGAATCACCATGGTAGAATTGGGAATTTCAACATTTGGGGAAACAACGGAGCTTGAAGGGACTGGACAAACTTACAGTCATGCTGAACGCATTCGCCAGTTAGTGGCAGAGATTGAACTGGCTGACAAGGTTGGTTTGGATGTGTATGGGATTGGCGAGCACCATCGAGCGGATTTTGCGGTATCAACCCCAGAGATTGTTCTGGCCGCTGGGGCAGTCAATACCAAGAAAATCCGTTTGACTAGTGCAGTCAGCATTCTCTCGAGCATGGATCCGATTCGCTTGTTCCAACAGTATGCCACTATCGATGCTTTGTCAAATGGACGAGCGGAGATTATGGCTAGAAGGGGTTCTTTCACGGAATCTTTTCCCTTGTTTGGCTATGACTTGAAAGACTACGAAGCTCTTTTTGATGAGAAATTAGACTTGCTTCAGTTAGTCAATGAAAAGACCAAGCTAGACTGGCAAGGTCGATTGACTCAAACGATTGCTGGCAAAGAAGTCTATCCTCGTCCAGTTCAGGATAAATTGCCCTTGTGGATAGCGACAGGTGGTCATGTCGAATCAACGGTGAAGATTGCTCAGGCGGGGTTGCCGATTGTCTATGCCATTATTGGTGGCAATCCTCGTTATTTTAAAAAGTTGATTCAGGCTTATCGTGATATTGGGAGTGAAGCGGGGCATGCCAGTCATGAACTAAAGGTTGGAGCTCATTCTTGGGGTTGGATTGCTGAAGATGGCGAGCAGGCTGTGAAAGATTATTTCCATCCGACCAAGCAAGTGGTGGATGCTATTTCCAAAGACCGTCCGCACTGGCAGGAATTACGTTATGAGCAATATTTGGAACAGGTAGGGCCAAATGGCGCTATGTTTGTGGGCAATCCAGATCAGGTGGCAGAAAAATTGATTCGCATGATAGAGGATTTAGGATTGGACCGCTTCATGCTCCATCTACCGCTTGGTTCCATGCCTCATGACCAGGTTCTGAGAGCTATTGAACTCTTCGGCACGCAAGTGGCTCCAAAAGTACGGGCTTATTTTGCCATGAAAGAGGCTTAATAAAAAATACTAATCAAATGTATTATAACCACAAATATTGTACAAAAAATAATCCCCCTGGACTTAATGCTTGGGGGATTTTTCTATAGGAGGGCTAGTTTAGTTCTCTTTTTTGTTTTTTAGCAAGAACCCGAGACCTAGAAGAGCGAGGAGACTAATTCCTGCAAACAGGAGTTTGTGATCGTTTTTGGTTCCTGTATTTGGAAGTTCAGCTTGTTTAGCTGGGGTTGCAGGTATATTTTCCTTGCTAGAGTTTTCTACAGATCCGTTTTGAATAGCTTCACTTACAGATGCTGGTTGTGCTTCTTGTGCTGGTTGTTCAGCTTGTGAATCAGTTGTAGCTTGGCTAGGTTTATCTTCTGCATCAGCTACTTTTTCATCTGGTCTAGTAGAATCAGGTTTAGTTTGTGGAGCTGGAGTTTGCTGTTCCGGTTTGACTACTCGGTTTGACATATTGTCTTGGCCGTTATTTTGACCGTGTTCTTGTTTTAGGCTAGAAAGGTCAAATTCTGGTTTTTCTTCCATAGCTGGGGCAACAATGGCACCGCCTTGAGAGACTCGAAGAACAGTAGCTGTAAGGGCATTCAATTTCAAGCCTTTTTCAGTCCATTCAAGTCCTTGAGGGTTGGCAATTCCGACTGGCCCTGCTTGGTTTTCATCTGCCAAAACTTCAGCATTTCTGAGGTGGGCAAAGGCAGTTCCCAAATTAAATTCGCGAGCTTTTTCATCCGCATTGACAAAGACTGCGTAGATATCCCCATTTGGAGCAGTGATTTGGTAGCCAATCACTACGTCCTCTTTTGCCACACCATTTTGACCTGGCACAGTGATGAGGTGGACACGGTCTTTGATATCTTGGAGACTCTTAAGTCGGAAGGCATCTGTAGATTGACGAAGGGCAATCAAACCTTTCATATAGTCACGGCTCTTGACATTTTCAGGATAGGCTTTTCCATCTGTAGCCTTAGTCCAGTCAAACTTGTTAACTGCATCGCTAGAATCGTAAGAGTCATGGATGAAGTAAGGATAGTCAAATGGATTGCCGTCCTTATCACGCAACAAGTGAGATTTGTTTGGAACCTTATCCTCTGCTACTGGAGTCTTGTAGGCTGGGTCACGGAATTGTTTAGTACGTCCATATTCCTGACCAGAGTGGATAAATGGAGTTCCTTGAGCAGTCAAGACCATGAGGTTTCCAAGTCGTAAACGACGGTGGATTTCAGCATAGTTCTCAGCCTTGCTTGGGTCTTTTTTGATTGACTGGGCGATGATGTCAAAGAGAGTCAAGTTATCATGGGCTGCGATGTATTGGATAACATCTCCAGGGCTGTCAGCTTCAAAGTTGGTTGGCTGAGCAATGAGATTTTTAAAGATGGTGTTAATATCACGCTTGCCACCTGTGATAAAGGCAGGTTGACCTTCGTTTGGATAACCAGACTTGAGGTTGTTACGGATGTCATCTGAGAAGACAGCGACAGTATCGGTATGTTTCATCCAATCTTGGTCAGCAGCTTTAGTAGGCATATTTTCATCACCAGCATAGGTTCTCCAACCTTCACCTAGCATGATGAGATTTGGATTAAGGGCGCGTGCAGCCTTGTACGCTTCTTCGATAGAAGCGGCATCATGGTCTCCCATCATATCGAAGCGGAATCCATCCACTTTGTAGGTATCAACTAGATATTTGATAGAGTCAACTAGGAGCCGTTTGGTCATATGGTGGGTTGTCCCTAAGCGTCCACCACCAAAGCTAGTTCGAGGTGTTCCATCAGCATCCATAAAGTGGTAGTAGTTTGGTTCTAAATCTTCAAAGAGATCGACCTTGGCTGTATGGTTGTAAACTACGTCCAGGATAGCTCCCATGCCACGTTTGTGGATTTCGTTGATGAGGTTTTTAAATTCTGCGATTCGTTTTTCTGGATTTTTAGGATCGCTTGAGTACATACCAGTCAATGAGAAGTAGTTTTGAGGGTCATATCCCCAGTTATAGTTGCTGTTGCTTGAAGCATAGTCAGACAAGCGTTCATGGTTTTTCAATTCATTGACAAAGTAGTAAGACAAGACTGGAAGGAGTTGGATGTGGGTCACACCTAAGTCTTTGAGATAGTCTAGTTTTTCAATAAAGGCTTCAAAGGTACCAAATGGTTTTGTCAAGTCTTTTGCAATGGCAGGATCTGAAGTGAAGTCACGCACATGAGCTTCGTAGATAACGGCATCTTCACGAGTCTTAAAGTTGTGAATCTTACCATAAGTCAAGTCTTGAGGTCCTAGTTTAGCTGGATCTACAAAGGCGGCTTTAGCCACTTTATGGACATCGTCAATCTTGGCATCGTCACTATTCCAAGCAGCGAGGGACTTAGCGTAAGGATCGAGTGCAAGAACAGTTTTCCCCTGACGCTCGATTTGGTATTGATAATAGTATCCAGTGAAATCGGTGATTCCGAGTTTGTTTGTGCTATCTAGAGTTTGTTTCCAAGTTCCTCTTTCACCTTTTTCAAGAGCGACAGTTCCAACCACTTTTTCAGGGTTATTCTTGTCGTAGACAACAACAGAAACCTTATCAGCACTTGGTGACCATAGAGTTAAATCAACCTGTTTTCCTTCTTCTTTGAGGTCAGCTCCAAGTTTGCCATCATAGCTGTAAGTCTCATCTTTAAGACGCCAGCTTGTTTTGGTAGTGAATTTGTCAGAGTTGTAGCTAACGGTATAAGGATGTTTTGTGTCAGAGAAATCTCCGCTGTAGGTCACTTTCTTACCAGCCTCATCGATTGCAACATCAGTGATAGTTACTTTGTTTCCTAGATGATTAGTGATGCTGGAGTGTTTGAGGATATCTTCTTTTTTAGCACCGACAAGTGTTGAAAAACTACTTTCAATGCTAGAAGTTCCTACATGTTGAGCTCCTGTCATGCGGATATCGTGCACATAGTAGGGGTTGGTGTAGATGGTTTCGTCATCATCTTTTAGGAAAATTTGGCTATGATTTTTCAAATCTGTGAACTTATAATCTTCTTTACGGATTTTCACATCGTCTCCTTGTTTGTTTCTGTCTAATAATAAAAATCCAAGATCTTTAGCTGCATCTTTGAGTGGAATATCAATATAGCGACCATATTTGCCTGTAGCCGTAAAGTCTGTTCCGTTAGGCCATTCACCACTACTTGGATTTTTCACATCTCCCCAGTACCAGAGAGATTTCTTGTCATAGTTGCCATCTGTACGGTAGTAGTTGACGCGAATAGTTCCTGCAGGTTGTGGCTCGTAAGAGAAAACCTTGTGATCTTGGTCCAACCAAGCCTCATTCATCTTTGGTGACAGTTTTTCTACCGATTTATCGCCGGTTAGATTTTTCCCAGCTGTATTATTGATGAGGAAGCTAATTTTCTTGGCTTGTTCTCCCTTTAATTTGACATCTAGGTAGTAGCCGTAGTCATCTTTTTTGGCATCCTTGAAGGATAAGGCTCCGTTAGGCCAATTTTCAGATGGTTTTTCAACATCGTCCCAAGTCCATAGTCCTTGAGCATCCTTATTTTCTTCAGGAAGTTTTTTGACGTGGATACGGAAGTAGTTGTCTTCGATTGGCTCTTCTGCTTTGGTTTCAGTTGTTACTGGACTCGTAGCAGTAGTTGGCTCATTGGAACGATCTTGTCCGGTTTGTGGTGCTGAATCGGCTGGGGTTGCAGCCGGAGTGGGTGCCTCTGTTGCAGGTTGTTTTTCTTCTTTTTTCTCTAGGGAAGCGTTTGCATTTTTTGGCGAAGAAATATCACTTTCCTTCTTACCAGAGCTCGTTGCTGTATCAGTAAGAGGCTGTGCAAGGGCAGTAGTGGTTTCATTACTAGTTCCCTTATTGCTCGTAGTATTTTCGTTGGCTGAAATAGTTGGTGTAGCCATGGCAAGCAGAACAAGGCTTGCTCCAATAAGGACAGAACCAGTTCCATTTTTGAGGGAACGGATGCTGTAAACCATTTTTTTCTCAGTGTGAGATGGTGTTTTTCTCATAATGATTCTCCAATCAATAAATTTCTATATCAGTATAGCACTTAGTAAAAGAATATGCAAGCGTTTTCCTGAAGCTAAAATAAAAGAAAAATCGCAACAGATTTTGTTACGATTTAGCCAATCTTTCTTATAGGAAAAGATTTTGTCAAAAATTCGTCAATCCCCTTGAAAAATCTAGCTAAATAGGGTATAATATGAGTAATCATTTGTCGTAGGTTTTGTCTGAAATATTGTCCAGACAAGACTCACAGCAGTTAAATCTTCTGAAAAAGTCAGATTTAGCTGCTCTTTTTGTGCTTTTTTTCAGGATTTTGAGTGCTTGTAACAAAGACTTAAAGATTCTGAAAATTCATCAAGAGGACACGGTGATAGGGGTTTTAAAAACCATATGACGATTAGAAAAGCCTGATTGACAAGGCTTGGAACTTATTTACAAAGGAGAATCATCTTGGCAGGACATGACGTTCAATACGGGAAACATCGTACCCGTCGTAGTTTTTCAAGAATCAAAGAAGTTCTTGACTTACCAAATTTGATTGAAATTCAAACTGACTCATTCAAAGATTTCCTAGACCATGGTCTGAAGGAAGTGTTTGAAGATGTATTGCCAATTTCAAACTTCACAGACACAATGGAGTTGGAATTTGTTGGATATGAAATCAAGGAACCAAAATACACGCTAGAAGAGGCTCGTATCCACGATGCTAGCTACTCAGCACCAATTTTTGTAACCTTCCGCTTGATTAATAAAGAAACAGGCGAAATCAAAACTCAAGAAGTTTTCTTTGGTGATTTCCCAATCATGACAGAAATGGGTACTTTCATCATCAATGGTGGTGAACGTATCATCGTATCTCAGTTGGTCCGCTCACCAGGTGTTTACTTTAACGATAAAGTTGATAAAAACGGTAAAGTGGGCTACGGTTCAACTGTTATCCCTAACCGTGGAGCTTGGTTGGAACTTGAAAGTGACTCAAAAGATATCGCCTACACTCGTATCGACCGTACTCGTAAGATTCCATTTACAACCTTGGTTCGTGCTCTTGGTTTCTCAGGTGACGATGAAATCTTTGATATCTTTGGTGACAGCGAATTGGTTCGCAACACTGTTGAAAAAGATATCCACAAGAACCCAATGGACTCTCGTACCGACGAAGCTTTGAAAGAAATTTACGAACGTCTTCGTCCAGGTGAGCCTAAGACTGCTGAAAGCTCACGTAGCTTGCTTGTAGCTCGTTTCTTTGACCCACGTCGTTATGACTTGGCAGCTGTCGGTCGTTACAAAATCAATAAAAAACTCAATGTTAAAACACGTTTGCTTAACCAAACTATTGCTGAGCCATTGGTAGACCCTGAAACAGGCGAAATCTTGGTAGAAGCTGGTACAATCATGACTCGTAGCGTGATTGAAAGTATTGAAAGCCATTTGGATGGCGACTTGAACAAGATTGTCTACATTCCAAATGATGCAGCCGTTGTGACTGAGCCAGTTGTTCTTCAAAAATTCAAGGTTGTTGCTCCAACTGATCCAGACCGTGTTGTAACTATTATTGGTAATGCTAATCCAGATGACAAGGTTCGTATCGTCACTCCTGCAGATATCCTTGCTGAGATGAGCTACTTCCTCAACTTGGCTGAAGGACTTGGTCGTGTAGATGATATCGACCATCTTGGAAACCGTCGTATCCGTGCGGTTGGTGAATTGCTTGCCAACCAAGTTCGTCTTGGGCTTTCTCGTATGGAACGTAATGTCCGTGAACGTATGTCTGTTCAAGATAACGAAGTCTTGACACCACAACAAATCATCAACATCCGTCCTGTAACAGCTGCGGTTAAAGAATTTTTTGGTTCATCACAGTTGTCACAGTTCATGGACCAACACAACCCACTTTCTGAGTTGTCTCACAAACGCCGTTTGTCAGCCTTGGGACCTGGTGGTTTGACACGTGACCGTGCTGGATATGAAGTACGTGACGTGCACTACACTCACTACGGTCGTATGTGTCCAATCGAGACACCTGAAGGACCTAACATCGGTTTGATCAATAACTTGTCATCTTACGGGCACTTGAACAAATATGGATTTGTTCAAACACCATACCGTAAGGTTGACCGTGAAACAGGCGTTGTTACGAACGAAATCGTTTGGTTGACAGCCGATGAAGAAGATGAATTTACTGTAGCACAGGCTAATTCTCGTCTGAATGAAGATGGAACATTTGCTGAGAAAGTTGTCATGGGACGTCACCAAGGGGTCAACCAAGAGTATCCAGCTAATGTTGTTGACTACATGGACGTATCACCAAAACAGGTAGTTGCCGTTGCGACAGCATGTATTCCTTTCTTGGAAAACGATGACTCCAACCGTGCCCTCATGGGAGCCAACATGCAACGTCAGGCTGTGCCATTAATTAATCCTAAAGCACCTTACGTTGGTACTGGTATGGAATACCAAGCAGCCCACGATTCAGGAGCTGCTGTGATTGCTCAGTATGATGGTAAAGTTACTTATGCAGATGCTGACAAGGTAGAAGTTCGTCGTGAAGATGGTTCATTGGACGTTTACCACATCCAAAAATTCCGTCGCTCAAACTCAGGTACTGCTTACAACCAACGTACTCTCGTAAAAGTTGGAGATGTCGTTGAAAAAGGCGATTTCATCGCTGACGGACCTTCTATGGAAAATGGAGAAATGGCCCTTGGACAAAACCCAATCGTTGCCTACATGACTTGGGAAGGTTACAACTTCGAGGATGCCGTTATCATGAGCGAACGCTTGGTTAAAGACGATGTCTACACATCTGTTCACCTTGAAGAATACGAATCAGAAACGCGCGATACAAAGCTTGGGCCTGAAGAAATTACTCGTGAAATTCCAAACGTTGGTGAAGATGCCCTTAAAGACCTTGACGAAATGGGTATTATCCGTATCGGTGCTGAGGTTAAAGAAGGCGATATCCTTGTAGGTAAAGTAACACCTAAGGGTGAGAAAGACCTTTCAGCTGAAGAACGTCTCCTGCACGCTATCTTTGGAGACAAGTCTCGTGAAGTTCGTGATACTTCTCTTCGTGTACCACACGGTGCCGATGGTGTCGTTCGTGATGTGAAGATCTTTACACGTGCAAATGGAGATGAGTTGCAATCTGGTGTTAACATGCTGGTTCGCGTCTACATTGCTCAAAAACGTAAGATCAAGGTCGGAGATAAGATGGCCGGACGTCACGGAAACAAAGGGGTTGTCTCTCGTATCGTTCCTGTAGAAGATATGCCTTACCTTCCAGACGGAACTCCAGTCGACATCATGTTGAACCCACTTGGGGTGCCATCACGTATGAATATCGGTCAGGTTATGGAGCTCCACCTTGGTATGGCGGCTCGTACTCTTGGTATTCACATCGCAACACCAGTCTTTGATGGAGCAAGTTCTGAAGATCTTTGGTCAACTGTTAAAGAAGCAGGTATGGATAGCGATGCCAAAACAATCCTTTACGATGGACGTACTGGTGAACCATTTGATAACCGTGTTTCTGTCGGAGTCATGTACATGATCAAACTCCACCACATGGTTGATGATAAATTGCACGCGCGTTCAGTCGGACCTTACTCAACCGTTACTCAACAACCACTCGGAGGTAAAGCTCAGTTTGGTGGACAGCGTTTCGGTGAGATGGAGGTTTGGGCTCTTGAAGCCTACGGTGCGTCAAATGTCCTTCAAGAAATCTTGACTTATAAGTCTGACGATATCAACGGACGTTTGAAAGCTTATGAAGCTATTACAAAAGGAAAACCAATTCCAAAACCAGGTGTTCCAGAATCCTTCCGAGTTCTTGTCAAAGAATTGCAATCTCTTGGTCTTGACATGCGTGTCCTTGACGAAGATGATCAAGAAGTGGAACTTCGTGACTTGGATGAAGGAATGGACGAAGATGTCATCCACGTAGATGACCTTGAAAAAGCCCGCGAAAAAGCAGCCCAAGAGGCTAAAGCAGCCTTTGAAGCTGAAGAAGCTGAGAAAGCAACGAAAGCGGAAGCAACAGAAGAAGCTGCTGAACAAGAATAAGCAGTTCACTTAGAATAGAAAGGGAAGAAATAGTGGTTGATGTAAATCGTTTTAAAAGTATGCAAATCACCCTAGCTTCTCCAAGCAAAGTCCGTTCATGGTCTTATGGAGAAGTCAAAAAACCTGAAACAATCAATTACCGTACCTTGAAACCAGAACGTGAAGGACTCTTTGATGAAGTGATCTTTGGTCCTACAAAAGACTGGGAATGTGCTTGTGGTAAGTACAAACGCATTCGTTACAGAGGGATTGTTTGTGACCGTTGTGGGGTTGAAGTAACGCGTACGAAAGTTCGTCGTGAGCGCATGGGGCACATCGAGTTGAAAGCTCCTGTATCTCACATCTGGTACTTCAAGGGAATTCCAAGCCGTATGGGCTTGACCCTTGATATGAGTCCTCGTGCCCTCGAGGAAGTGATCTACTTTGCGGCTTATGTGGTGATTGATCCTAAGGATACACCACTTGAACACAAGTCTATCATGACAGAGCGCGAATACCGTGAGCGCTTGCGTGAGTACGGTTATGGATCATTCGTTGCCAAAATGGGTGCCGAAGCTATCCAAGACCTTTTGAAACAAGTAGATCTTGAAAAAGAAATTGCTGAACTCAAAGAAGAGTTGAAAACAGCGACTGGACAAAAACGTGTCAAAGCCATCCGTCGTTTGGATGTTTTGGATGCCTTTTACAAGTCTGGAAACAAACCTGAATGGATGATTCTCAACATCCTTCCGGTTATTCCACCAGATCTTCGTCCAATGTTGCAGTTGGATGGTGGTCGTTTTGCCTCATCTGACTTGAACGACCTTTACCGCCGTGTTATCAACCGTAACAACCGTTTGGCTCGTTTGCTTGAGTTGAATGCACCAGGTATCATCGTTCAAAATGAGAAGCGTATGCTTCAAGAAGCGGTTGACGCTTTGATTGACAATGGTCGTCGTGGTCGTCCAATCACAGGACCAGGTAGCCGTCCTCTTAAATCATTGAGCCACATGCTTAAAGGTAAACAAGGACGCTTCCGTCAAAACTTGCTCGGTAAACGTGTTGACTTCTCAGGACGTTCCGTTATCGCCGTTGGTCCAACTCTTAAGATGTACCAATGTGGTGTGCCACGTGAAATGGCTATCGAGCTCTTTAAACCATTTGTGATGCGTGAAATCGTTGCCCGTGATATCGTGCAAAACGTCAAAGCGGCTAAACGTTTAGTGGAACGCGGAGATGAGCGTATCTGGGATATTCTTGAAGAAGTAATCAAAGAACACCCAGTGCTTTTGAACCGCGCACCGACCCTTCACCGTTTGGGTATCCAAGCCTTCGAGCCAGTCTTGATTGATGGTAAGGCCCTTCGCTTGCACCCACTTGTCTGTGAAGCCTATAATGCCGACTTTGACGGAGACCAAATGGCCATCCACGTACCGCTTTCAGAAGAAGCCCAAGCAGAAGCACGTATCTTGATGCTTGCTGCTGAGCATATCTTGAACCCCAAAGATGGTAAACCAGTTGTTACTCCATCTCAGGACATGGTTTTGGGTAACTACTACTTGACAATGGAAGAAGCTGGTCGTGAAGGTGAAGGAATGGTCTTCAAAGACCGTGATGAAGCGGTTATGGCTTACCGTAATGGTTATGTTCACCTCCACTCACGTGTTGGTATCGCAACAGACAGCCTCAACAAACCATGGACAGAAGAGCAAAAACATAAGGTCTTGCTTACAACAGTTGGTAAAATCCTCTTCAACGACATCATGCCAGAGGGTCTACCATACTTGCAAGAACCAAACAATGCCAACTTGACAGAAGGCGTTCCAGCTAAATACTTCTTGCCACTTGGTGGAGATATCAAGGAAGCTATCAGCAATCTTGAACTTAACCCTCCATTCAAGAAGAAAAACCTTGGAAATATCATCGCTGAAATCTTCAAACGTTTCCGTACGACAGAAACTTCTGCCCTACTTGACCGTATGAAGAACCTCGGTTACCACCACTCAACTCTTGCAGGATTGACAGTGGGTATTGCCGATATCCCAGTCGTTGATGACAAGGCTGAAATCATTGAAGAATCACACAAACGTGTAGAACAAATCACCAAACAATTCCGTCGTGGTATGATCACAGACGACGAGCGATACAATGCCGTTACAGCTGAATGGCGTGCTGCTCGTGAAAAACTTGAGAAACGTTTGATTGCCAACCAAGATCCTAAGAACCCAATCGTTATGATGATGGATTCTGGAGCCCGTGGTAACATCTCAAACTTCTCACAGCTTGCCGGTATGCGTGGTCTGATGGCTGCTCCGAACGGACGTATCATGGAATTGCCAATCCTTTCAAACTTCCGTGAAGGTTTGTCAGTACTCGAAATGTTCTTCTCAACTCACGGTGCCCGTAAAGGTATGACCGATACGGCCCTTAAGACAGCCGACTCAGGTTACTTGACTCGTCGTTTGGTTGACGTTGCCCAAGACGTTATCATCCGTGAGGACGACTGTGGAACAGACCGTGGTCTCTTGATCCGCTCTATCGCAGAAGGAAAAGAGATGATCGAGTCTCTTGAAGAGCGTCTCAATGGTCGTTACACTAAGAAAACTGTTAAACATCCAGAAACTGGTGCAGTGATTATCGGTCCAAATGAGTTGATTACAGAAGACAAGGCGCGTGAAATTGTTAATGCTGGTGTGGAAGAAGTTACTATCCGCTCTGTATTTACATGTAACACTCGTCATGGTGTCTGCCGTCACTGTTATGGTATTAACTTGGCGACTGGTGATGCGGTTGAAGTTGGTGAAGCAGTTGGTACAATCGCTGCCCAATCTATCGGGGAACCTGGTACACAGCTTACAATGCGTACCTTCCACACGGGTGGGGTTGCCTCAAATACCGATATCACTCAGGGTCTTCCTCGTGTCCAAGAAATCTTTGAAGCCCGTAATCCTAAAGGGGAAGCGGTTATCACAGAGGTTAAAGGACAAGTTACTGCTATCGAAGAAGATGCCTCAACTCGTACCAAGAAAGTCTTTGTTAAGGGTGAAACTGGCGAAGGTGAGTACGTCGTTCCATTTACCGCTCGTATGCGAGTTGAAGTTGGAGACCAAGTAGCGCGTGGTGCTGCTCTTACAGAAGGTTCAATCCAACCAAAACGCCTCCTTGCAGTTCGTGATGTCTTGTCAGTTGAAACTTACCTTCTCGGTGAAGTACAAAAAGTTTACCGTAGCCAAGGGGTAGAAATCGGTGACAAACACATCGAGGTAATGGTTCGTCAAATGATCCGTAAAGTTCGTGTCATGGATCCAGGTGACACAGATCTTCTTATGGGTACCCTCATGGATATCAATGACTTTACAGATGCCAACAAAGATGTCCTTATCGCAGGTGGAGTTCCAGCGACAGGTCGCCCAGTTCTTATGGGAATTACCAAAGCCTCACTTGAAACAAACAGTTTCTTGTCAGCGGCTTCCTTCCAGGAAACAACTCGTGTCCTTACTGACGCAGCTATCCGCGGTAAGAAAGACCATCTCCTTGGACTTAAAGAAAATGTTATCATCGGTAAGATCATCCCAGCAGGTACTGGTATGGCCCGTTACCGTAACCTTGAACCACATGCTGTCAACGAAGAAGAATACCTTAATCCTCCAGTAGAGGAAGAAGGGAATGAGGAAACAACAGAAGTAGTTGTTGATGCTGCCGTTGAAACTGTGGAAGAAACAGTAGAATAAGAGAGAATGAGAGAGCCTTCGGGTTCTCTTTCTCTTTTCTGAAAACTTTCTCCATTTTTCCATGAAATGTGGTAAAATAAAAGAAAGAAGCTGACAAAGGAGACGGGGATGGAACAAACATTTTTTATCATTAAACCAGACGGTGTAAAAAGAGGACTAGTGGGTCAAGTGTTGAAACGCATCGAACAACGTGGGTTTACAATCGAAAAATTGGAGTTGCGTTCACATATTTCAGAAGAGTTGATTGACCGGCACTATCAGGACTTGGTTGGCCAAAGTTTTTACCCACCGATTCGTGAATTTATGACTTCAGGCCCAGTTCTTGTAGGTATCATTTCTGGTCCCAAAGTAATCGAAACTTGGAGGACCATGATGGGTGCTACTCGTCCAGAAGAAGCTTTACCAGGAACTATCCGAGGTGATTTTGCAAAAGCTGCTGGAGAAAATGAGGTTATCCAAAATGTTGTACATGGTTCAGATTCGGAAGAGTCAGCTAAGCGAGAAATTGCTCTTTGGTTTGAAGAGAAATAGTAAAAGTTTGATGTAAGGGTTACTTGCATCAAACTTTTTTGCATTTTAGACTAGAAAACTGACAGTTGAGAAATATTTTAGCAATGGTGAGGAGTTCTAGCCTATAATAAGAGCAAGTAAGGGAGGAAGAATGATGGAAAAAATGAAAAAGCAAATTCGTATTTTGTTATTGTTGACAGTTTTTGGTATTAGTAGCTGTTCTTGTTTAAGTTTATCAACTTGGGCCTTGATGTTAAATCAAAACTGCTTCTATTATTTAGTTGGCATGTTGCTCCTTGCCAGTATTGGGGCAGGATTAAACTACTATAGAGAGCAGAGAAATCAATCTTATTCAGTTTTTAAGGAAGATAAGCAACAATTCTTGTATAGTCTCTTGCTCTTAGTAAACATTTTGGGTTTAGCTTTAATTGTCATAGAACATATCCTTGCAGGAAATACATCCGTAGAAGGATTTGTGGAAGCCTTTCTACCGAGTTTCTTTTTCTTATTTGGTATTGATTTGTTAGTTTTTCTACCAATTCAGAAGTATGTAAATGGATTGAAAAAGATTTTAGGAAAGAAGAAAATCTGTTTTATTAGTGGACTAGCTATTCTAGTCTTTCTCAGAAATCCTTGGATGCTATTATCCATGACCTTTTATATTACCTTAGGAATGCTATTTCTAGGACTGTTGGTGCCAAAAGTAATTCGCTGGGAAGTTTCATTTTACAGTCATTTGATGAGAGATATCTTGTTAGTTGTCTTCTTGCTGTTTCTATTTTAAGAACAAAAGAAGAGATAGTTCAAGTTTTACAATTTATAATATGGAATTCACAGATAATATCTCGACAAAGAACAACTTTTTGGTATAATAGAAACATGTACACTAAAAACGAAGAAGAGTTACAGTCCTTAGGAGAACGTTTGGGCTATTTATTAGAAAAGAATGATGTCTTAATTCTAACTGGAGAACTTGGAGCAGGCAAAACGACCTTTACAAAAGGTCTTGCTAAAGGGTTACAGATTACTCAGATGATTAAGAGTCCAACCTATACTATTGTGAGAGAGTATGAAGGTCGTATTCCTCTTTATCATTTAGATGTTTATCGTATTGAGGGGGACGCTGATTCTATTGATTTGGATGAGTTTCTCTTTGGTGGTGGGGTGACCGTCATCGAGTGGGGGAATCTTTTAGGTGATGCCTTACCAGATACTTATTTAGAATTGGAAATTCTAAAAGAAGAAGACGGTCGCAGGCTGAATTTCCAAGCAAAGGGTTTACGTGCAGAAAAACTCTTAGAGGAGCTTCAACATGGAGTATGAATTGCTCATTAGGGAAGCAGAAGTTGAAGATGCGGCTGAGTTAGTATCATTTTTAAATCGTGTCAGTGTAGAAACAGATTTTACCAGTCTGGACAGGGATGGCATTTTGATGACAGATACTGAGATGGAGTTGTTTTTGGATAAACAGGCTCACTCGGAAAATCAAATCACTTTACTGGCCTTGCTGAATGATGAAATTGCTGGTCTTGTAAATATCACAGCTGATCAACGTAAGAGAGTTTGTCATATTGGAGAACTCTTTGTTGTGATTGGTAAGAAGTATTGGAATAATGGGCTGGGAAGTTTGTTACTTGAAGAAGTCGTAGAATGGGCGCAGGCTAGTGGCATTCTTCGTCGACTTCAACTCACTGTCCAAACTCGTAATCAGGCTGCAGTTCATTTATATCAAAAGCATGGCTTTGAAATTGAAGGTAGACAAGAGCGCGGTGCGTACATAGAAGAAGGGAAATTTATAGATGTTTACCTGATGGGTAGACTGATAGATTAATAGAAATATGGTTAAAAAAATTATTGGAATGGTGCTAGCTTTTCTAGCTGTGACAGTTTTGGGTGTGGGTGTTTTTGCTTATACCATTTATCAACAAGGTACAGAAACTTTATCAAGAACTTATAAAAAAATTGGTGAAGAAACCAATGTTATTGAAGCGACTGAACCCTTAACGATCCTTTTAATGGGGGTTGATACTGGAAATGTGGAACGAACGGACCCTTGGGAGGGAAATAGTGATTCCATGATTCTCTTGACGGTTAATCCGCACACGAAAAAAACAACGATGTTGAGTTTGGAACGTGATATCTTGACTAAAATTCAGCATAAAGATGGTCAGATTGAGGAAGCAAAACTAAACGCTGCATATGCGGGTGGAGGTGCAGAATTAGCTATCTCAACTATTCAGAAGATGATGAATATTCATATTGATCGCTATATTATGGTCAATATGCACGGATTGCAACAATTAGTTGATGCAGTGGGTGGTATAACTGTCAACAACACTCTAGGTTTCCCTATTTCTATCAGTGACCAAGAGGAATTTAATACTATTTCTATTGGTGTTGGGCAACAAACTCTAAATGGAGATGAAGCTCTTGTTTATTCTCGCATGCGCTACCAGGACCCAGAAGGGGACTACGGACGTCAGAAACGTCAGCGTGAAGTCATTCAAAAGGTTGTTGAAAAAGTTCTTAGTTTGAATAGTGTTAGTCACTATCAATCTATCTTAAAAGCCCTAAGTACCAATATGCAGACCAACATTGATTTATCAGCGAAAAGTATTCCACAATTACTTGGTTATCAAGATTCCTTCAAGAATATTGAAACACATCAATTGCGAGGAGAAGATGCTGAATTGCAAGGAATATCTTATCAAATCGTAACTGCTAACCATTTGTTAGAAATCCAGAATCTTTTGAGAACCTCACTTGATAAACCAAAGGTGACAGAGTTAGAGACAAATGCAGTCTTATATGAAAATGTTCTCGGAAATCAAAATGGTATCGGTTTGGGAACAGGTACGATTAGTAGTACAAGAAATCAAGAAGATGTAGAATAATCTAATTTATAGTTGAAATCGTGGGAAATTTCCTGCGATTTTTTCAAAAAAATACGAATAGATAGGTAGGAGGAAACATGAAAGCAGAAATCATTGCTGTTGGAACAGAGATTTTGACAGGACAGATTGTTAATACCAATGCCCAGTTTTTGTCGGAAAAACTAGCAGAGATTGGGGTAGATGTATATTTTCAGACGGCTGTAGGAGACAATGAAGCTCGTCTCTTATCCCTGCTTGAGATTGCCAGTCAACGTAGTAGTCTGGCGATTTTAACAGGTGGTTTGGGGCCGACTGAGGATGATTTGACCAAACAAACCCTAGCTAAATTTTTAGGGAAAGAATTAGTCTTTGATTCTCAGGCTCAGGAGAAGTTAGATGTCTTTTTTGCCCAGCGACCAGACTATGCCCGAACACCGAATAACGAAAGACAAGCTCAACTTGTAGAAGGAGCGACTCCACTGCCCAACGAAACAGGACTGGCTGTGGGAGGCATTTTGGAAGTCGATGGAGTTACCTATGTCGTCCTTCCCGGTCCACCAAGTGAATTAAACCCCATGGTTTTAAACCAACTTCTACCTAAGTTGATGACAGGGAGCAAGCTATATTCCCGAGTTCTTCGTTTCTTTGGGATTGGCGAAAGTCAGCTGGTTACGATTTTGGCTGATTTAATTGATAATCAGACCGATCCTACCTTGGCACCTTATGCCAAGACAGGAGAAGTCACTCTGCGTCTGTCAACAAAAGCTAGCAGCCAAGAAGAGGCGAATCAAACGCTGGATATCTTGGAAAATCAAATCTTGGACCACCAGACTTTCGAAGGAATTTCTTTACGAGATCTTTGTTATGGTTATGGGGAAGAAACTAGTTTAGCTAGTATTGTGGTAGAAGAACTGAAAAAGCAAGGGAAAACCATCACGGCTGCAGAGAGTTTGACGGCAGGTCTTTTCCAAGCTACTGTAGCTGATTTTTCAGGTGCTTCAAGTATATTTAAGGGTGGTTTCGTGACCTATAGCTTGGAGGAAAAATCAAAGATGTTGGATATTCCTGTCAAGGATTTGGAAGAGCACGGTGTGGTGTCTGAATTTACAGCTCAGAAGATGGCTGAGCAGGCGCGAAGCAAGACCCAGTCAGATTTTGGCCTTAGTTTGACTGGAGTAGCAGGACCAGATAGCCTAGAAGGGCACCCAGCTGGGACAGTCTTCATAGGCTTGGCTCAAGAGCATGGAACTGAAGTCATCAAGGTTAATATTGGAGGCAGAAGTCGAGCAGATGTACGGCACATTGCGGTTATGCATGCCTTTAACCTAGTTCGCAAGGCTTTATTAAGTGACTAACTTTTGATATAATAGTAGATAGGTCTGAGGACCATTAGAATGTAGGAGAATAGAATGGCGAAAAAACCAAAAAAATTAGATGAAATTTCAAAAAAATTCGGGGCAGAACGTGAAAAAGCCTTGAATGATGCTCTTAAATTGATTGAGAAAGACTTTGGTAAAGGTTCAATCATGCGTTTGGGTGAACGTGCAGAGCAAAAAGTGCAAGTGATGAGCTCAGGTTCCTTGGCTCTTGATATTGCCCTTGGTTCAGGTGGTTATCCTAAGGGACGTATCATTGAAATCTATGGGCCAGAGTCATCTGGTAAGACAACGGTTGCCCTTCATGCAGTTGCGCAAGCGCAAAAAGAAGGTGGGATTGCAGCCTTTATCGATGCGGAGCATGCCCTTGATCCAGCTTATGCTGCGGCTCTTGGGGTCAATATTGACGAATTGCTCTTGTCACAACCAGACTCAGGAGAGCAAGGTCTTGAGATTGCAGGAAAATTGATTGACTCAGGAGCCGTGGATCTTGTCGTAGTCGACTCAGTTGCTGCCCTTGTACCTCGTGCGGAAATTGATGGAGATATCGGAGATAGCCACGTTGGTTTGCAGGCTCGTATGATGAGTCAGGCCATGCGTAAACTTGGTGCTTCTATTAATAAAACAAAAACTATTGCCATCTTTATCAACCAATTGCGTGAAAAAGTTGGGGTTATGTTTGGAAATCCAGAAACAACTCCTGGTGGACGTGCTCTGAAATTCTACGCTTCAGTGCGTTTGGATGTTCGTGGAAGCACACAAATCAAGGGAACTGGTGACCAGAAAGACACCAATGTCGGTAAAGAAACTAAGATTAAGGTCGTGAAAAACAAGGTAGCTCCACCATTTAAGGAAGCCTTCGTTGAAATCATGTACGGAGAAGGTATTTCTAAGACTGGTGAACTTTTGAAGATCGCAAGCGATTTGGATATCATCAAAAAAGCAGGAGCTTGGTACTCTTACAAGGATGAGAAAATCGGGCAAGGTTCTGAAAATGCTAAGAAATACTTGGCAGATAACCCAGAAGTCTTTGATGAGATTGACCATCAAGTCCGTGTTCAATTTGGTTTGATTGATGGAGAAGAAGCTTCTGTAGAAGGTGTTGAAACTAAAAAAGATGAAGCAGTTCAAGCAGATTCTGTGAATGAAGAAGTTACACTTGACCTAGGCGATGAGCTTGAAATCGAAATTGAAGAATAAGCTGTCAAAGTAGTGGAGAAATCCACTGCTTTTTCGATTCTTTGTTCAAGATTTCAGATTGCCTATAGTTTGCTGTTTCTTGTCGCACCTCTAGAAAGCTGATATAATAGCCTTATGAATAAAAAACGAACAGTGGACCTGATACATGGTCCGATTCTTCCCTCGCTTTTGAGTTTTGCCTTCCCAATCTTGCTGTCTAATATTTTTCAACAGCTCTATAATACTGCTGATGTCTTAATTGTTGGGCGATTTCTGGGTCAAGATTCCTTGGCTGCAGTAGGGGCGACGACAGCGATTTTTGACCTGATTGTAGGTTTTACTCTTGGTGTTGGCAATGGCATGGGGATTGTCATTGCCCGTTATTACGGGGCTCGTAATTTCACTAAAATCAAGGAAGCAGTAGCAGCCACCTGGATTTTAGGTGCACTTTTGAGTATTGTAGTTATGTTGCTGGGCTTTCTTGGCTTGTATCCTCTCTTGCAATACTTAGATACTCCCGCAGAAATCCTTCTTCAATCTTATCAATATATTTCTATGATTGTGACCTGTGTAGGCGTCAGCTTTGCTTATAATCTCTTTGCAGGTTTGTTGCGGTCCATTGGTGACAGTCTGGCAGCTCTGGGATTTCTGATTTTCTCTGCTCTGGTTAATGTGGTTCTGGATCTCTATTTTATTACGCAACTGCAACTGGGAGTTCAATCCGCTGGACTTGCTACCATTATTTCGCAAGGCTTATCAGCGGTTCTCTGCTTTTACTATATCCGCAAGAGCGTTCCAGAACTTCTACCTCAGCTGAAACATTTCAAATGGGACAAGGCCTTGTATGCGGATCTTTTGGAGCAAGGTTTGGCTATGGGCTTGATGAGTTCAATTGTATCTATCGGCAGTGTGATTTTACAGTCTTCGGTTAATACCTTTGGTGCAGTGATTATTAGTGCCCAGACGGCGGCTCGACGCATTATGGCCTTTGCCCTTCTTCCTATGACCGCTATTTCTGCCTCGATGACGATCTTTGCTTCTCAAAATCTTGGTGCTAAGCGCCCAGACCGCATTGTCCAAGGACTTCGAATCGGCAGTCGTTTAAGTATGTCCTGGGCAATTTTTGTTTGTGTCTTCCTTTTTTTTGCCAGTCCAGCCTTGGTTTCCTTCTTGGCTAGTTCGACAGATGATTACTTGATAGAAAATGGAAGTCTCTATCTGCAAATCAGTTCAGCCTTTTATCCTATTTTGAGTCTCTTGTTGATTTATCGCAATTGCTTGCAGGGCTTGGGGCAAAAGATCCTTCCTCTAGTTTCTAGCTTTATTGAACTAATCGGAAAAATCGCTTTTGTGGTCTTGATTATCCCTTGGGCAGGCTATAGAGGAGTTATTCTTTGCGAACCCCTAATCTGGGTTGCCATGACAGTTCAACTGTACTTTTCGCTTTTCCGTCACCCCTTGATAAAAGAAGGCAAGACTATCTTGGCAACAAAAGTGTCATCCTAGCTTGATTTACTGAATAAAATCTATTTCCTCTAGTGAAAATCGAAAAAACTTGTGTTATAATAAGAAAGATTAAAATGTGAAAAAAGGAGATTCCTAATGGGACGTAAATGGGCCAATATCGTAGCCAAGAAAACGGCTAAAGATGGAGCTAACTCTAAAGTATATGCAAAATTTGGTGTAGAAATCTATGTAGCAGCTAAAAAAGGTGATCCAGATCCAGAATCAAACTCAGCCTTGAAATTCGTTATCGACCGTGCTAAACAAGCGCAAGTGCCAAAACACGTTATTGATAAAGCGATTGATAAAGCAAAAGGGAACACAGACGAAACCTTTACAGAAGGACGTTACGAAGGTTTTGGACCAAATGGTTCTATGCTGATTGTTGATACTTTGACTTCAAATGTCAACCGTACAGCGGCTAATGTCCGTGCAGCCTTTGGTAAAAACGGCGGAAACATGGGTGCTTCAGGTTCGGTTTCATACCTCTTCGATAACAAGGGTGTTATTGTATTTGCAGGTGAAGATGCGGATGCAGTCTTTGAGCAATTGCTAGAAGCAGATGTGGATGTGGATGATGTAGAAGCAGAAGAAGGTACAATCACAGTTTACACAGCTCCAACTGACCTTCACAAGGCTATCGTTGCCCTTCGTGAGTCAGGTGTCGAAGAATTCCAAGTTACTGAATTGGAAATGATTCCTCAGTCAGAAGTGGAATTGTCAGGGGATGACCTTGAAACTTTTGAAAAACTTTACAGCGTTCTTGAAGACGACGAAGACGTACAAAAGATCTACACAAACGTAGACGGATTCTAATGACAAAAATATAACCCTTGGAAATACTGGATTTTCAAGGGTTATTGTTATTTTGTGCGAATAAAGGG
>NZ_JAHUZC010000030.1:0-728 GCF_019218685.1 Streptococcus vulneris
GCTGAAGCCACTGCACTTGTTGATGCTGAGGCTGAGGCTACCGCACTTGTCGATGCTGAGGCGCTTGCTACTGCACTAGTTGATGCTGAGGCGCTTGCTACCGCACTTGTCGATGCTGAGGCACTTGCTACCGCGCTCGTTGATGCTGAAGCTGAAGCCACTGCACTTGTTGATGCTGAGGCTGAAGCCACTGCACTAGTCGATGCTGAGGCTGAAGCTACCGCACTTGTTGACGCTGAAGCTGAAGCCACTGCACTTGTTGATGCTGAGGCTGAGGCTACCGCACTTGTCGATGCTGAGGCGCTTGCTACTGCACTTGTTGACGCTGAAGCTGATGCCACTGCACTAGTAGATGCTGAAGCTGATGCCACTGCACTAGTAGATGCTGAAGCTGAAGCTACTGCACTTGTTGACGCTGAAGCTGATGCCACTGCACTAGTAGATGCTGAAGCTGAAGCCACTGCACTGGTTGACGCTGAGGCGCTTGCTACTGCACTAGTAGATGCTGAAGCTGATGCCACTGCACTAGTAGATGCTGAAGCTGAAGCTACCGCGCTGGTTGACGCTGAAGCTGAAGCTACTGCGCTTGTTGACGCTGAAGCTGAGGCTACCGCACTTGTTGACGCTGAAGCTGAAGCGACTGCACTAGTAGATGCTGAGGCTGAAGCCACCGCACTTGTTGACGCTGAGGCTGAAGCCACCGCACTTGTTGACGCTGAAGCTGAAGC
>NZ_JAHUZC010000031.1:0-536 GCF_019218685.1 Streptococcus vulneris
GCTACTGCGCTTGTTGACGCTGAAGCTGAAGCTACTGCACTTGTTGACGCTGAAGCTGAGGCTACTGCACTTGTTGACGCTGAAGCTGAAGCTACTGCGCTTGTTGACGCTGAAGCTGAAGCTACTGCACTGGTTGACGCTGAAGCTGAGGCTACTGCACTTGTTGACGCTGAAGCTGAAGCTACTGCACTCGTTGATGCTGAAGCTGAAGCGACTGCGCTGGTTGACGCTGAAGCTGAGGCTACCGCACTAGTTGAAGCCGATGCACTTGCTACCGCGCTCGTTGATGCTGAAGCTGAAGCTACTGCACTTGTCGATGCTGAGGCGCTTGCTACTGCACTAGTTGACGCTGAAGCTGAAGCTACTGCGCTTGTTGATGCTGAAGCTGAAGCTACCGCGCTTGTTGACGCTGAAGCTGAAGCTACCGCGCTGGTTGAGGCTGAAGCTGAAGCTACTGCGCTGGTTGACGCTGAAGCACTTGCTACCGCACTTGTTGACGCTGAAGCTGAAGCTACTGCACTAGTAGATGCTGAGGC
>NZ_JAHUZC010000032.1:0-486 GCF_019218685.1 Streptococcus vulneris
AGATGTGTATAAGAGACAGCAGCAGGATGATGCGGCCCACCGGGACCATCATGGCCCCGGCCATGCCTTGCACGATGCGCGCCAGGACCAGCTGCGGCAGGTCCTGGGCCAGGGCGCAGGCGACGGAACTCAGGGTGAACAGGCCGATGGCGGCCACGAACACGCGCCGCGCGCCGTACCGGTCGGCCGCCCAGCCGCTGACCGGCACGAACACGGCCACCGACAGCAGGTAGGAGGTGATGGCCACGTTCAGCCGCACCGGTGTCGAATCCAGGGCCCGGGCCATGGCCGGCAGGGCGGTGGCCACCACGGTGGCGTCCAGCATCTGCATGAAGAGCGCGCAGCCCACGATGAAGGGAATCATCCGCGCCGCGCGCTGCGCGTCCGGGGTCGAGGGCGGAGCGGGATGGGCGGCTGCGGCGGTGTCTGCGGGCATGGCGGGAGGGGGCGTTGGGTGCCGGAAGATTGTAACGCCGGGGGTGGCCC
>NZ_JAHUZC010000033.1:0-482 GCF_019218685.1 Streptococcus vulneris
GTAGCAAGTGCATCGGCTTCAACGAGCGCGGTAGCAAGTGCCTCAGCGTCAACTAGCGCAGTAGCTTCAGCTTCAGCGTCAACAAGTGCAGTGGCTTCAGCTTCAGCATCGACAAGTGCAGTGGCTTCAGCTTCAGCATCGACAAGTGCAGTAGCAAGTGCATCGGCTTCAACGAGCGCGGTAGCAAGTGCCTCAGCGTCAACTAGCGCAGTAGCTTCAGCTTCAGCGTCAACAAGTGCAGTGGCTTCAGCTTCAGCATCGACAAGTGCAGTAGCTTCAGCTTCAGCATCAACCAGTGCAGTAGCTTCAGCTTCAGCGTCAACAAGTGCAGTGGCTTCAGCTTCAGCATCGACAAGTGCGGTGGCCTCAGCTTCAGCATCTACTAGTGCAGTGGCCTCAGCTTCAGCGTCAACAAGTGCGGTGGCCTCAGCTTCAGCATCTACTAGTGCAGTGGCCTCAGCTTCAGCGTCAACAAGTGCGGT
>NZ_JAHUZC010000034.1:0-447 GCF_019218685.1 Streptococcus vulneris
CTCCTGGGGCTCGGTGTGGTAGCCCCAGTCGATCTGCCCGGTTTTCATCAATTGGAAATAGCCGGCCGGCATGCCGATGAAGGGGCTGCGGTCCCAGCCGCCGGCCTCGATCAGCGTGACGTCGACGGCCGGATTCGCGGATAGTCGATTCGCCAGGACACAACCCGCGGACCCGCCGCCGACAATGATGTAGTCCGTCACAGTGCTGCCCTCGCTCGCAGGTTATGGGGGAAAGTCATGACACCAGACCCGCGCTCATCGGCTCCAGCCGCGCATCGACGATGCGGTTGACGGCGTCGATGAAGCTATCGATGTCCTCGTCGGTCATCGGGGTCGACAGGAATGCCTTGCCGGTGCGGGCGATATGGAAGCCCGCCAAGGTCAAGGCGCGCTGAAGCGCGACAACGCGCCTGGTTTCCTCGGGAGTGGAGTAGCCCGAGCGGTAGT
>NZ_JAHUZC010000035.1:0-442 GCF_019218685.1 Streptococcus vulneris
TAACTGTTTCAACACGGTCTTGGTCTTTCGCTTGAACTCCACTTACAGCTGGGATTTCTGATTTATCCGCTGTGTAACCTGCGATGGTTGGAGAGACCACTTTATCAAACGTATCATCATTGGTTGTCCAGTCTTGGAAGTCGATATGACCTGTTACCAAGTTGACATTGCTCCAACGTTTGAAGTTCAGTGTTTCAACCACATCATCCTTAGCTTTACTTCCATCTTCGTAAACATAATGGATGGTACGGCTAACACTTTCCTTGTTATCCAAGTTTTCAACGGTTCCTGGCCAACGTGGGCTATCTGGTTGTCCTGGATTGACTGGTGTGTTTGGTTGTGGAGTTGGGTTATCTGGGTTAACTGGTTCAACACGTTCTGAAAGGGTTACAGTGTAGACTTGGTCACGTGCTGTATCGTAGTCATAAACCTTCGCACCACC
>NZ_JAHUZC010000036.1:0-410 GCF_019218685.1 Streptococcus vulneris
TCTCAGTACAGCCCGACCAACCTATCAAGCTCAAGCATTTCGAAGACATCCCCAACCTTTATTATGTGTCCTAACCAAGACTTGATCTGACAGACACGTCACCTAAGCGGTTTGTACGATGGGCTTTGTCGGCATGATCCGATCCAGTTGCCTGTCGCGCGCCAATGACGCACTTTCTGCGAACGTCTGCATCGGCGTCTTGCCGTAGCAGTATTTCCCCGAGTGCGTGCGTTCGGTATTGTAGGTCTGCATCCATGCGTCGACATCGCTCTGCAGTTCGTTCAGATCGTGATAGAGCTTGCGCCGGAACGCGCTCGCATAGAATTCGTTCTGGATCGTCTGATGGAACCGCTCACAAATACCGTTGGTCTGCGGACTCTTGGCCTTGGTACGGGTGTGATCAATCGCCT
>NZ_JAHUZC010000037.1:0-394 GCF_019218685.1 Streptococcus vulneris
GCGCATAACTATCATTCATCCGATGCTCGAAATGCGCTATCCCCCGAATCGCCGGCACGACAGGCTCGAACAACCCCGCATAATCAATCTCAACCGGATAAGGCTTCCGCTCCGGCGTATCGTTGTACCCAAGAATCAACAGCCCACCCGGCTTGAGCACCCGATGGCACTGCTCCATCATCCGCTCGAACCCAATCCGCTCATTCAGCCCCCAGCCGATCACGCCATTGGCAACGACCACGTCGAACGACTCGTCGCCATAAAAGCCGCTCATGTCGGTCGCGCTGCCGATGGTGTGCCTGCCCGGCGGTCCATAGATCGCCTGCGCCGGATCCAGATCCAGGGAGTGGAAATCCATCTTCAGCATGCGCGGGTAATGCCAGGTGTAGTAGTG
>NZ_JAHUZC010000038.1:0-393 GCF_019218685.1 Streptococcus vulneris
TGCTGGCGCTGCGCGAACGCGAGTTCGTGCTGGCCGCGCGCGCCTTCGGCGTGCGCGACCTGGCCATGATCCGCCACCACATCGTGCCCAACCTGCTGGGCCCGCTGGTCATCCTGATGACGCTGATCGGCGGGCTGGGCACGCTGACCGGCCCGATCCTGGGCGCCTTCATCGTCGTGCTGCTGGAGAACAAGGTCGGCGACTTCGGCCAGGCCCTGGCCAAGCTGACCGGCGTGGACTGGTTCCTGCGCCTGGGCGAGTCGGTCACCATCGTGATCGGCCTGATCTTCGTGATCTGCGTGCTGGCGTTCCGTCGCGGCATCGTGGGCGAGCTGGCGGCGTTTGCCGAACGCCGCCGCGCCGCGCGCGCCTGACGCCGTCCGTCATTTCGTC
>NZ_JAHUZC010000039.1:0-389 GCF_019218685.1 Streptococcus vulneris
CCCTGCAATTCACCGCCACGGCCGAAGGCCATGAACTGCCGCTGGCCATGCCGCAGCCGCAAGGCGAGGGCCCCGACCCGCACGACTATTTCGATACCGCGCTGGGCGGCTGCAAGGCGCTGACGCTGATGGTGTACGCGCAGCGCAAGGGGTTGCCGCTGGAATCGGTGGGCGTGGACGTGGTGCGCGATGCCAGTGAGGAACGCAAGGGGGTCTACCGCCTGACCGCCAAGCTGACGCTGCATGGCGAATTGACGGATGCCCAGATCGACGAACTGCTGGCGGTGGCGGAAAAATGCCCGATCCACAAGCTGATGACGGCGGTGGATGTGCAGGTGTCGACGCTGGTGGTGCGGCCGGAATAGAGGGACAAGGTTAGTCGGGACGGG